>NZ_FRAQ01000002.1:300000-569418 GCF_900142385.1 Marinobacter antarcticus | reverse complement strand
ATACCCTTGCCCTCTAGGTACGGGTGCTGAGTAGTGTTATCATCACCCCGTACCTCATCGAATGCGCCCCCGCTTGCCTGCCCAGCTTCGGGGGTTTTTCGTTTTACGCCATCCATGATTTCCCCTCCCGCGTCATCAGCCGATGAATCAAATCTGTGTCCATTCCTACGCGCTGTGCAATTAGCGTCGTGGCCCTTCGTTGGTCGAACCAATGCGGCAAGGCGTTGGCTATCTTTGCCACATGGGTGATTTCTTCAACGGTGCTGAGCGGGCGTAACTCGACTACACCAGCGCGGGCTACAAAGTCTGGATAGCTGATAATTTGGCTCATGTTTCACGCCTCCCCTGAACAGGTGCGGGCGCTTTCTTCGATCCATGCCAGCACATCATCGGCGCGGTAACGAACATGACGGCCTAGCTTTACAAAACGGGGGCCATCACCAGCCCAGCGGGCGCGTTCACACCATGCGGTAGACTTGCCAAGGTATCCGGCCAGAACTTTCTGATCCCAGAGTTGGGGGAGCGTGACGGTGTGTGAAGCGGGTAGGGTGCCGCCGTTATGCTGAGCGGTTTGTAAGTACGTGGTGTTTTGCATGATATGGCCTCATTCGGGTTTGAATAAGACCATTTCAACCTATAAGTACCTGACTAATAAGGGAAAAAAAGAAATCCAAAATTTCCCCTAGCAAGCTAACGCCTTGCCCCTTGCTGCCATTCAGGCGCGTCAGGCAGTCGCTGAATTATCTCTAGCCATGTCTGTTGGGTTGTTTTGTCTTGCCACTTGTCCCAGCTTTCAAAATGCTGTTTTTCAATGTCAGTCTTTCTGACCTCTGCGGTGTACTGCTTTTCTAAACTTGAGACCTGTCTATAGTTGGTGCTGCCCTGATCTTTCATCCATCGCGCTGCTTTGCTGGCTGCCTTTGGGAGCGATAGCCCGTGATAAATAAGGTTCATCATTAGCGTATAGGTTTGCCACTTTTCGGACTCTTTTTTGATCTTGCCTGCGGTGCCTTTTGTTTCGCCGTTAAACCTTTCGCTTGCGGCCTCGCCCATAGCCTTCACCAGTGCAGGGGGTGGGGTGACGTTAGCTTCAACGCATAACATTGTAGCGAGATCCATATAATGCGGATTTCGGCTCGCCCGCCACTGGAATACTAGATTAGCTCCAGCCTTCGCTATCTCGTACGAGGCAACGAATTGAAGTTCTAGCTGTGCAGATTCGGCTAAATAAATGTCGTCATTCTCCATACCAGCATCGGTTGCCGCCTTATGCGCCCGATCTAGTAAATTGCGGTGACGTAGGTAATCTTCATCTTCCAGACCTTTCATGCGCTCGCCTCCCGGTTAAACGGGATAACCTTGGCTGTTGGCTCCGGCTGGCCTTCTACCATGCGTTGCAGCTTTTGCAGCGCGTCGAGTTTTTCCTCTAGGTAGTCGTCATGTTCATAATTTCGGGCCTGAACTCCACCTAATCCGTGACTGGCTAAATAGCCACGTATCCAGCGGGGGACTTTGTACGGATCTTTGCCCAGCCGGGTTTCAATGGTTGCCCGGATGGTGCCAGCGGTAAAGGTTCCTTTTTCCAGTTCCCCGGCCTTGTCCATATCTTTGCGGATTCGGTTCACCAGATCATTTAGGTAAAGATCATGGGCGGGCTTTATGCCACCGTCACAACTGAACACATATTCACCAGCGCCGGTTATGCGATCAATACAGGCGATCACCTCCGGCATTAGGGGGATTTTGTGCTGGTAAGGTGTGGTTCTGCGGCCCTTGTAGTCCTGTATGGTCATGGTCAAATCTTCCCGGTCTATGTCATTCAGGGTGACGCGGGATAGCTGCTTAATGCGTTGTCCGCCGGTCAGAACGTGAATCATGCCAAGGGAGCGGCCCGGCTCTGGCTGCTCTTTCAGGCGCTTCCAATACGCTTGGAACTCCGAAAGGGAAAGGGCGCGTGTTCTAGCCTGGCTGGAGCCTTCCACCTTCACCATATCGCGGGCGGGATTCATCTTGATATTCATATTCCGCAGCCTTTCCGGGGCGCGCACGTTACCGCGCGCTTTGATTGCCTCGGTAAAGGCTGAACGGATATAAGAGCGGATCTTGTCGGCTTGGCGTAGCTTGCCCTGGTCACTAATAGTCGCAACGATTTTTATACAGTCGTCTAGGTCTACGTCAGCAGCCCGCTTGTTCCAGATCTTCCGCTGCTTTTTCTCAACGTCTGCGGTTATCTGGTTTTGCACATTCCGGGCTGATTTCTTGCCTTTGGATTCCAGCAGATCCACATAGCCGGTCAGCATATCGCCAAACGTGGCGGCGTCTGCGGCCTTGCGTTCGGGGCGGGGGTCTATGCCGTTGGCTAAATCTGCGTTGATCTCTTTTGCACGTTTACGGCCTGCTTCGGCGCTGGCTGCTACGCCTGAATAGCGGCCAATGGTGACGCCGATAACTTCGCCCTTAAAACGGGCCTGAAAGAATAGGGTCTTTCCGCCGCCCGGCATGATGCGTACACCGTAGCCTTGTATTGCAGTGTCCCAGACAATGCGGCGCTTTCCGTCTGTAGCTTCCAGCTTGTCTAGGTTGGTTTTGTTCAGTGTGTATTTTTTGCCGGGCTTTTTTCTTTCGGTCATGTTATCCCCTCGTGCATCGCTGGTGCATCAGTGGTGCATCACTTCAATTCAAAATTACGTGATACACAATAGGGACTATTATGGCCTAAGCGATTGAAAATTCAAAGCTCTTAATGGTCAACGGGGATTGTTAAAACTCAAAAAAAAGGACTTAAAATCTCTCGATCTCACGGTCGTGCCGGTTCGATTCCGGCTCGGAGCACCATCAAAATCAATAGTTTACGAAATTTCTCTCGAAATCTCTCCACCGCCTTTTTTCTCATGTAGACGTTATGTAGACAGATGAATGTACAGCTTCTCTACGCAAAACTATATTCTCGATGCATAGTAGTCTTGGTCAGCAAATCAGCTCGCCATATATCACTTAAATGAAAAACCTTTCAGCATTAATCCTTCGGTCGTGGTTACCTGTCGCCCGTGATAGTTAGCACCTTCTTAAGCTTTAGCTACATACAGTCCTATTGTGCGTGCAAAAATGAGAGTTCAAGCGATCACCTGGCGACAGTGCACAGAATGAGCTTAACTGCTTTTAATGTTTGGATATTAGGCGTTGGGATAAAAAGGGAATTCGAATTTATATCGGGGGTACTTCTCCGCTGCAATGAAGTCGCTGGTGGAGAAAACTGGACGGAGATTGTCGGAAGATGCCTAACCGGACCAAGCAAACGACGACTTTTTCGTTGCGCCTCCGGCTCCACTACAATGCCGCGCGTTTTGGCGGCGTTATATGCACTAAAAAGAGGGTTGCTTACTCATGATCGCGAAGATGGAAGAAGTCGTATTTGTCAAAAATGGCGAAGAGTTTTCTGGCGAAGTTTTAGGTGTGGAGAAGGAATATTTTTGGCTGTTGGTCATAAGCCTTCGAGAGGTTTACCTTGGCCATCCGAGTCGGGTATTCGAGCGTTCGGGAAGGAAATATTTCGAAATTTTTGATAGGTGTCAGTCGATTGATAATATATTTGATAAACATGGACGGGTTGCCACGGATTTATTTTTTTATTCGCGCGATCCAGAAGAATTGACCAGGATGCTCAAAATGTACCGTTTAGTGAATATACTTTAGCATTACTAATATGTCGCTAAATGCTTATAAAGGCGTGTCAGCCGACACGCTAAAGCGCGCAATGTACTCGGTTTTGGACTTTCCTTGAAATCTGAGTGTATGAATTTTAAAGCAATTTAAGGGGTGTCGTATGTGGCGATGGGATCAAGGCAGGCTTCAATACTTTTCATTAGATCGTATTCGAAGAATTGCTGCATGCATTACTGAATTGGATGGTGTCTCTTTAAATGCTGACCCCGACCCACTTCGTACACTTCTACCGTTAACCGTAGGCCTGCCCTTTGCGCCGGAGCATTATAGGGTGTGGCGGAATTATGCACGTGTGTTTAAAATTCTTGGATTAGCTAGCACAATTAATGGTCGCCTGCGCCCTACAAGTCTTTGTCGGAGGCTGATCGCAACCGGAGAAGAATATCTAACATATGACGCGTACCTACAATTTTTGGTGAAGGTTTTCTATTACCCATCACCAGCTTTTAAGGGATATAATGTTAATGACACTCAATCCTATCCTTATTGCGCTATTCTTAAGTATTTGATAGCTAATGCACATAATTCAGGTGATCCATCATTGACTGTGGAAGATGTTTTTAGTCGGCTTATAGGGAATAACGTCACCGGCTTAGAAGGAATAAATAGTTATGCAAACTTGGGAGCATCGAATTTTATTGGGCAGAATGACCAAATACGACAAGTTAGAGAAATGCTAGTTTTCATTAGCCAACTCAGTTTTCTGTCCTGGAATGATAGCCGTCTTTTTATCGATATTCATGCACTTGAAAATTTGAGCTCCGCTCAAGTTGAGGGGCTTGTATCTCCGATGAACGGTTTAAGGCACGAGGATTCTGAGTTTGAGATTCAAAGAATGTTCGATATCTCTCCGAATGAGGAAAGTTTGTTAGAACTCAAAGAGCCGAATACACCCGAGGATCTGGTTTTCACTGAAGGGCGGAAGATCAGAGTCTCACATCTCCGAACTGAGCGAAATCGTAAGGTCATCAAGCACTATTTCCAGCATGCAGAAAATTCAAAGTTATGCGATATTTGCCGAGTCGAGGTCGCAGGACGCTACCCATGGTTAAATAATTTAATCGAGGTGCATCATATTCTGCCTCTCGCTTCGCCACTGCACGTCGATCGCGCCGGGACTTCACTGAATGACTTGGTGGGGCTCTGTCCAAACTGTCATCGCGCGACCCATTCTTTCTACAAGATTGAGCTATCTAACGAAAATTTGGCTGATTTTGTGTCAGAGGAACATGCTAAAGAAACCTACTATCAGGTAAAATCGCAGTTCTTAAATATTTAGCATATACTGTATTGATATACAGTAATTCAGGTGAGCAACGATGGTACCCGTAGAACTCCTATCCGCAATTCCTATTCGACTATCAAAGCTGATTGAACGGGCTCTTGATACGGGCGTTGAGCTTGAGCAGCTATTAGAAGCTGAAGGGCTAACTTATGACGACCTTCGCTACAATCTCCCACCAGAACCCGTTGCCCTTCAGGGAGAGGCATATAAGGAACTGGACTGTTTTCGGCAGCCATTCCACGGCACCCCAGTGGTGAGTTTTTTTTCTGGGGCTGGCGGACTCGATCTCGGGTTCGAAGCAGCAGGCTTTGAGCACCTAGCTGTCATCGAACATAATGAAATATTTTGCGATACGTTGAGGGCGAATCGCGACTGGGATGTTATCGGCCCGCCATACAGCGATGGAGATGTATCACAAAGAACCCTATTATCAAGAGAGCTCGATGAAAAAGGAGTAAAAAAGCCATTTAACGGTGTTTTCATCGGAGGGCCACCGTGCCAGCCATTTTCCATTGCGGCAAATCAACGATTTTCTAAAAATGGCGATAACTTTAAGCGAACCGGATTCGCTCATGAGAAAAATGGAAACTTACTTTTTGACTATATTTGGTTCATTGAAAAGTATCTTCCTAAAGTGTTTGTTATTGAAAATGTACCGGGCTTAATTGATGTTGATGGGGGAGAACAGTTATCTAAAGTGTATAAATATCTCGAGGATAAGGGGTATAAAATACACGACCCTCTTAAGTTAAATGCAGCGCATTATTCAGTTCCGCAAAAGCGTGAGCGACTTTTTATTATTGGATATCGTGGCAAGAAAGACTTCACTCCGCCGAAAAAGGCTGAATCAATAATCGGTTGTATGCGGGCGTTATTGAATATTCGAAAAGACTGTCCTAACCACATAACTCGCAAGCACAAAGCTAGCTCGGTTAAACGTTATATCAATCTAGACGTTGGAAAGCGAGATCAGTTAGGTAGAGTCGATCGGCTAAATCCCAGCATGCCGTCGAAAACTGTTATTGCAGGTGGGTCTGCTGGTGGCGGAAGGTCTCACCTGCACCCGTTTATTCCCAGAACGCTTAGTGTTCGAGAGTGTGCTCGTCTTCAGACCTTTCCCGATAACTATATTTTTACGGGCTCGTCTGCGCGTCAGTTTACACAAGTTGGAAATGCTGTGCCGCCTGTCTTGGGCGCACAGATCGCACTAGCAATTTACAATTCTTTCTTCAAAGTTTAATGAAGCGTTGCTCACCGAAAATTTTTTCGTTGCGTTCCAAAATTGTCGGTGAGCGCGATATTAGACCTCTGGTTTAAAAGCTATGGCCACTAACCATTTATCTACACATACACCGCCCGGGCGGCGAGCGCCAACTGAACTAAATATATTCGCTCGGAGTCCTCTCGCCTTCATGTGGAATATAGTTGTTAACAGAACTCCTAGGAGGAGAGCGTGGATAAGACTGGTTTTTGCTTCAGGAGTAGCCGACGAAATACTGCTATTCGGTCACTCATCGGCGGGCTCCCATCCTCTGTAGTCACCTTCAAGGGCGAATTCGCCTGAATCAGCTTGCTGATACCATGCAGCAAAATCTTCAGCGCTAGCATTGAGGCGCGACCTGTTCCTCCGAAACAACTGATTATGCCGCCATTGTTTCAGCCAAAGACTTTCCTGCGGTCGCTCTGACCACCCTTGGCGGTGGGCCCAGGTCATGAACCGATCTAGCTGTTCCTGGCTTTTAAACACGGCTCCATATTTGCTGACTCTTGGTAAAGCTTCGATCGCACGTCGTACCTTCTCAAGCGCATTGCCGATGGCTTTGCGCTCGTGAGGTTGTGCTGCGAGGATCTGGACTACCTTTCCGGCCCTTACGCTAATATCACCAGTTAGCTTCTTTTTCAGGTAATCACGACGCGCTATTTTAGGGCCGTGTTTGGTATTCCATTTTTCGTGTGCTTCCGCCAGGAGCCATCCCATGAGGCCAACCTGGTGCCGTTCGCATTCAATCCATCCGGGGGCCCTGGCTCTGGCGCTTATGCCGTAACGGTTGCCCCTTATATCGCCCTGATCAGTTTTGCCTTGAGCTTTGCTTAGGTAACCAGCCGCCTTGGCAACATAGCTCCCGGCTTTCTGCGGGTCTTTGATTTTCTCCAAATGCGCAAACCCGTGACCCCATAGTTTCTCGAGACGGGCGGCCCAAGCTTCGAAGTGACGGTGGTCTACACGCCATTTCATCATTATATGCAAATGCGGGTTCTCGCCCATGTATTCGCCGGTTTCCGTGTCGATCCGGTCGGGGTTCTCAGCTACCCATAAATAAGCCAAGGGCTCAGGTTCAAATTTGATCGGCGTTGCAACTGCGTCGAACTGATCACCCTTCGATGCTGGGCGTTTTTTGGCGACGCACTTTCGCGAGCCTGCAACCTTTACTGCTTCGCCCTGGTCATTCTGATACTGCCACCCGCGTTGATACATTTTATTCGCGGCTTCAAAAAAACGGCTCGCCTCTTTTTGCACGGACCACTTCCATCCCATTTTCAGGGGCGTATACAGCGCGCCACTTTTCTCGTGCCGTATTTCTCCGGCCTGGTAGTTTATTTCTGCGACGTTATATCGCGGGGTTTCACTTTCCAAATCATAACGTACCCCCAGCGGGCCCTGTTTCGCCCTGGCGGACTCTAGTGGTATTACCGGGAAACCGGATTCGTTTGCGGGAAACATGGGAACCATGATGCGACGCCCAAGTTTTTCACGTGCCTCTTGGCTCAATGTGAGTGTTGCGAACGTTGAAAACCCGCCACGTTGGCAAGCCATGTAATAACAGGATTCCGATATTTTCCGTGCACCACGCTCTGTGAGCATCGCGGTAACACGGTCTCCTGCGTTGTCCGGAGTCTGTGCACCGGCACCTGGTCTGGTGTCCATTCTGATCCGGTATTCATCAGCCCACTTTCGATATTCAATAACGGTCCACGTGCCTGCCTGATCGAGGTTATGTGCGTATCCTGGTTTCGCCATTTCCAACTGTATTGGCACCGGCTTGCGCCGGGGTGCTGGCCGGTTGAAATATGCTCCAGTCGAACCTGGGAATCGGTCTGTCGGACTTTTCGACGCCTTGACTAGCCTATTAGCTTCAGCTCGCCTTTGGCTCACTTCCGCCTCACGAGCAGCCCGCTGCTCCTGAACTTTGAGCTTCAGCTCCGGGTGCACCCGATCAATAAATGGTCCATAAGATCCATCAAAAAACCGGGCCGCAGATGCCTGCGCCCGGTTTAGGGTTTCTTTACTGGTATAGCTGGGTTTCATGTCACACCGCCACCGGTTTATATGCCTTGTTAAACAACGGCTCTCCGAATAACGGCGTACCTGAACCTAGTAGGGTTAGGGTCGTGTACGAGGAAGGTAAGGGGACCCGCTCTCCAGCCCCTATTAGGTACAAAGCAAGTGAGGGCAGCGAGGTACCCACCCACCGGGTACCCCTTGCGGCGCGTGGGGTCGAACCTATCCAGACAGGTACAGCTGCATCTGAAGCAATTGCTGAAGAGGCTGTCGCGGCAAGTGACACTTCATGTTCGCTTCGGATTAGCAGTTCAATGGACACACACATGAAAATCGCCAGCATGCAGCCCGGCAGCAAGCGGCTCACAACGCCACCGTTTGGGAGGTTGAAAACCGAACTTGTTTCTCGATGTAGTCGTTGAGATCGCTCAGTCGATATCGAACTGCGCGGCTACCTACCTTGATAAAGGGAACGCGCGCACCGGCCCAACGATCGCGTTCAAGGAACGCCTTGCTTATGCCCAGGTATTGAGCGGCTTCTTTCGTATTCAAAAGTTGTTTCAACATGGTTTGCCCTCGATCGTTTAATCACTGGGCAAATTCTTATTGAAAACGTTTGAGGATAGAAGGCGTGTGCTAAGTAGAGGTATGCTTGTGCTTAGCAGAGTCACACCAAAACGTTTACAGGACTTTTTTTCAGGACAAGGATGATTTATGCGAAAGGCCGAATATTTGACACCGAAACTTGAGGTGACCGACTTTCCATCAGCTATTGAATGGTCTTTTGCTAAGGATGCGCATGTGGAGGAGGGCGGAATTTGCCTCTCCTATGACGACCTAGAAAGTCGAGACGAAGGTGACACTCATCGCTGGCTGAGGAGGGTAGCTAAAGAGTCACTTGAGGAATTGGAATATCTTGTGTACGACGCAGGCGTAGGTATTCGGGGACATAATAGTTTTTGCGACGGAGCTGCAAAGAGAGATAGCAAATTTGTGCTCTACGAAGCACTTCGGCGCTGGGCTCTATTGGATGATGATCAACTCTTTAAAAAACTGGAGTTTGCGAGACATTGCAATCTCTTGTTAGTGACCACTTTCCGAGACAGAAAAGTTTTGAAGATGCGTGTAGATCGACTGGCCGCTGACTATAACTTCCCCATTGTCTTCTCATACCCGGTGAAAGGCTCTGATGGAAGATGGCGACTCCACTGTGTGCCTAATAGGCAAATATCTGCGGTTGCAATGTTCCACGAATCATCAAGCTACAAGCTAGAAATTGACGAGAAAACCACTTGGGCCGATTTCAAATTCAGGCCCTCAGGTCCATCGGAGGACTATTTTTTCCTCTACCATGTGAAGAGTCTTTTCTTCGAGTTTTTTGGTCAAAAAGGGGGAACAGCGAACCCACGGTCGAAATGTCCGGGTGAGTTCATCATTCGAAACGATGCCAAGGAGGTTGCTAGATTCAGAGTATCAATGCCTATGGGCCAAGTTGAAGCTATGATTAGCGGTCGCCTAAGGCGAACTGAATTACCTGCATTTATTGACTTGATTAAAAATGAAGCAGCGAAAGGAGAAGTCACCTTGGAAATTGGAGCTGCCTCAGGTTCCAAGTGCTATTGAGGTATATCACCTTTGGAGAATGCTCCAATCCATTTTGCTACAGTTGTTTCTGGGTCAGCAGGGTTCAGGATCGACTTCCCGGTATAATCGCAGTTTATTTCAGCGGGCAATGACTGCCAAATGCGCCGGGCAGCATCTCTATTCGATCGACCTTGATGCTGGTCTAGCCATTTCCCATAAATAGCCTTTTTTAGTGGTAAATATTTTTGACTCTTTCCTTTCCCTCCTTTCGATGCCACTGTCTTTCGGTATTGATCAACCGGAACTTTTAGTTCCGGGTTTAGATTGAGAACTTTCGCAGCGTAAGCAAGCTTTGACCCTTCAATCGCATAGCGCCCAAACCGCCAATAGAGTTCTTCAACGTCGCCAGACCGGTCTAGCCTAGCTTCTTCTCGGACTGCGACCGCAATAATGGCAAGGGCCGCCATTGCATAAGCTTCATACATTTTGAGAGAACACCCAAAAGCTTCGCTCGGATCTATTCCTTTGTTGGTTAAGCTGTTGAGGCACATTGTTTGCGCTCCTCCACAATAATCCCCATCGAGATCGCCATTTAACCAGTCTTCTGAAGAAGGGTTGAAGTCTGGCGACCTAGCGTGTAGGAAGTCATCGAAGGATTTGACCGCCTGAGCTATCTCGGAAGGCGAGAATCGCCCCAATAACTCCGAGGCAGTGGCTTCAATATCGTAAAAATCGGGGTCGAAATAGCTTGGTGTAACCCCGCTCTTCGCTTCATATTGATCGAAGATATAGTTGTCATTTGATTGCATAAAATATGATGTCCTTTAGATCGCTGTATTCGATGACCGGTTTTATCCCGCGGTGGCTTACTGCGTATGACTCAGAAAAAAGCTGGTAATTTTCTGCATTGGAGCTCGCAATCGCTCAACGTCGAAAATGATGTAACCGTCGGTCACATCGTTCGGATCTTTGTGGTTCATGAGTCGCTTCAGAGCATAAGCCGGTATGTCGAGACGTTCAGCAGCGGTAATAAACGTGCGTCGCAGGTCGTGCAGAGTGAATGTGACCCCAGAAAGTTTAGAGACACGTTTGATCGCTGTGCGGGGCTCAGAGAGATGTCCTCGCTCTGCGTCACTGGGAAATACATACGGGCTTTCCTGCTCCTCAGAACGACGCTTTAACAACGCTTCGATGGCGTCACTGAAGGGCAGGCGATGCGCTCGGCCATTTTTGGTGTCAGTGATGATCAGGGTCTTCTCTTTGAAGTCGATTTGTTTCCAGGTAAGCGTTGCCGCCTCAGTTCGGCGCAACCCGGTAAGCAGCACCAGGTGAAGATAATCCCGCGTGGTTTGCGTGTTCAGTTGCATGGTGGCGTCATACCACGCCTTAAGCTGATGATCTTTGATCAGGCTTTGTCGGCGTTCCACCTTGTACCAGGCGCGTTGATGGCTCAGTACGTCAACCGGGTTTGCCACCAGGAAGGGTTTGCCGGCGGCGTCTTGGTATCGCTGCAAGGCGTGATTGAACACGGCCCGTAAGATGCGCATTCCGTTGTCAGCTCGTGCGGGGCTGCGTTGCCCGTATTCCGCATGGCGATTCAGCACCATATCCCGGTTAATGTCTTTTAAGGCTTTGCTCTGCCAGTCCTTAAACATTTCCCGCATGGAGCGGTTGTAGTCGTTGAGCGTATTTGGCTTTAGGGTTTTGCGAGTGACCAGGTAATCTTCAAAGGCGTCGTTTAGCGTGACGCGTTGCGCCCGCTGCTCCTGGGCTTCCCGAATCGGGTTTATACCGGTTGCAACTTTGCCCAAATATTTCTGTGCTTCTTTGCGGGCCTGCTCAAGCGTCAGGTTGCCATATCGGCCAAGCGTCTTTCGCGTAACCCGGCCATCCACTCGTTTTTCTACGATGAACGATTTGGCTCCGCCACTGGTGACGCGTAAACCAAAACCGGCGATGACCGAATCCCGATAAAACGCCTGGCTGGATTTACCACCCGGACCAATCTGGGGCAGGGGAACTTTGTCGATAAAGCTCTTGGTAATTCTCAAGGGTAGGGCTCCACTCGCATTCGTCGGAAAGTCTCTTGCGTCCTTATGTAGACACTATGTAGACAGAATCGATCAAATAATAGCGGATTTCTTCAAACAACTGCAAATTTCAATTTTTTGTCAAGGCTCGTAAACTGCTGTTTTATATTGCTTATTAAAACAATTTCCAACTTATTCAAAAAAGGACGCTAATAACTTAAAATCTCTCGACCCCTGGGTCGTGCCGGTTCGATTCCGGCCCGGAGCACCATTACTTTTTCGCCATAGCCTCCAGCATCCGGTTCACCGCTTCCAGATGCTCCGGCTCGTTATGGCACATGCCCTGGAAATTCGCACACACATCCAGAAAATCCTTCAGCTCCATCCGAGGGGCCATTTTCATCAGGCGCTTGGTGAGCCGTGTGGCTTTCGGGGGCTGGCTAGCGATGCGGTTGGCCATGGCATTTGCTGCGGTGAGCAGTTCGTCCGGCGCTACCACGTCCAGAACAATACCGAGTTCCTTGGCTTCCGTAGCATCAATCACGCGGCCAGTCAGTGTCAGCTCAAAGGCTCGCTGGTAGCCGATCAAACGCTGCATAAACCAGGCACCGCCGTCGCCGGGGATGATGCCGAGGTTCAGGAAGGTTTCGCCGAATTTTGCGCTTTCCGAGGCAATGCGGATATCGGCCATGTTGGCCAGGTCGAAGCCTGCGCCGATGGCGGGGCCGTTTACGGCGGCGATGATGGGGGCTTCCACGTTCTGCAGAGCCAGGGGGATTCGCTGGATGCCTTTGCGGTAGCGGTCTGCGCATTCGGCCACGTCGCCGGCAAAATCACCACTGCGGTTGGCCATGTCGCGGATATTGCCGCCGGCGCTGAAGGCGGAACCGGCGCCGGTAATCACCAGTACTGAAACGTCGTCGCACTGGTTCACCCATTCTGCGGTGGTCACGATGTCTTCGATCAGGTTGGAGCCCGTGAGGGCGTTGCGCAGGTCGTGGCGGTTCAGGGTGAGGGTGGCTACCCGGTTTTCCAGGGTCAGCAGTGCATCGGTGAGTTGGGGTACGTTGATCATTTGGTGGTTCCTTGTTGTCGTTCAGCGCGTATCTTCGCGTGCGGGAACCGGGTTAATCAACTGCCAGCCGCGCCTTTCGATACCGGTTCACCTCAGTCCAGCCATGAACGGCGAGGGCCGAGAACACGATTGCCCCACCGATCAGACTGAGTTTCGGAGGCACTTCACCGAGAAACAGCCACACCAGGAAGGAGCCCAAGACAGTTTCCAGCAACAGCATAAGGCTGACTTCCGCCGCCGGAATGTAGCGGGGGCCGATCTGGATAAGGATGCAGGCAGTGGGCAGAAAAACCAGGCAGAGCAGGGCAATAAAGAAAAAGTCCCGGGAAGAAGGCATCTGAACACCGCCTAGCAGGGCAGCCACGCCAGCCAGCGCCACCGCGCCGAACATAAGCATCACGCTCATATCGCTTTCAGGTTTGGAGCGGGCCACGTTGAGATTTGAGGCAAGAGCTGTCGCGGCAACCACGGCCATCATCAGGCCCAGGGGATCGCCTTTGCCGAATTCACCGACGGCCATCAGGGTAGCGCCCGAAACGCACACCAGAATGATGACCCAGGTTCTGAGGGGCAGTGTTTCTTTCCATACCGCCCATGCGATTACCGCAGCAATCACCGGTGCGGTGTTCAGGATGACCAGTACGTTGCCGGCGGCGGTGTTTTTCATGCCCACCACAAATCCCAGGGTGCTGATGGCAAACGCACCGGCACAGAACAGCCCCTTGCGGCCGCATTTGCGGATTTCAGGGACCAGGCGTGAACGGTATCTGGCCCAGCTGATCACAAAAAAGCTGATGGCCAGCAACAGGCCCCGCCAGAACAGGAAGACCACGGGGTCCACGGAGGTGATCTTCACCAGCAGCGCATCCGGGACGATAAAAAGCACGCCCAGGGCTGCGATGGTTAGTCCTTTGATTCGGGTTGTCTGCAAATCAGGTTCGCCTGTTCAATGGGCTGGGTCAGGGGTTGTCCTGCTTTGGCAGCGGCTGGATGCTGTTGATGTCGCCGGATGGTACGGCCGGATCGTCTTTAATGATCACAAAGATACCGCCCCCAATGATTGCGATGGCGACAATGGCTTTGAGGATTGTTAATTTCGACATGAACGGCTCCTCTCTGCAATATTTGGCTTCCGGTTAGAGCCTATGGGCAGCGGGCGTCTATAACAACCTCAATGGCGAAAAACTGAGCATCCTACAAAAGTCGCTTCGACAGTATAGGCGGTCTCGGCAATACTTTGACTAAGTTAGTGAAGAGGGTGGTTCGGCAGGTCTTCCCAAAATCGTGCGGAGCCAGGGATGGCGGAGCCGAGCGTACAAGGACGTATTTACAGCGTATGTTGGGAAGACCTGCCGGACCGCCCCAGGCACCGAAGCCGAATCAAATGGAGTATTTTTATGACCGAGCAATCAGGACCACTGGTCCAGAAACACAGTGAAAACGGAATCACCACGCTTACACTGAATCAGCCTGACCGGCGCAATAGCCTTTCCATGGGAATGCTTGATGCTTTGGCTGACGCACTTGCGGATATCGCAACGGACGACGCTACACGAGTGGTGGTTCTTGCGGCTGCGGGCAAGGTCTTTTGTGCAGGGCACGATCTCAAGGAAATCCGCGATCAGCTTGATAGCCATGAATTCCAATTGGCGCTGTTTAACCGGTGCAGTGAGGTGATGCAGCAAATTGTGAATCTGCCAAAGCCGGTGATTGCTCGAGTGGCCGGTGTCGCAACCGCGGCGGGATGTCAGTTGGTCGCCAGCTGTGATCTGGCTGTGGCGGCGGATTCGGCACGTTTTGCCACGCCAGGTGTAAACATCGGGCTGTTCTGTTCAACGCCTATGGTGGCGCTGTCCCGTAACGTTTCACGCAAGCATGCTATGGAGATGCTGCTTACAGGGGAGCTGATCAGTGCAGTTCGTGCAGAGCAGTTGGGGCTGGTAAACCGGATTGTTGATGAGTCGCTGCTGGATGAGACGGTATACACCATGGCCCGCACAATTGCTGAAAAATCCGGGCATACGTTGAAGATTGGCAAGGGCGCTTTCTACAAGCAGCTGGAGATGCCACTGGCGGACGCTTATGAATATACGGCCAAGGTGATGGCAGAAAACATGCGTGCTGACGACGCGAGGGAGGGTATCTGTGCGTTCCTGGATAAGCGCAAGCCGGAATGGAAGGACAGTTAACGGGTTTTGCAGTTCTGTTTTCCCAGCTTGAGGCGATCTCCGGAAGCAATTCCATTCGCCTCAAAAAAACCAACGTTCATTTCTACGGCAACTATAAACCCAACGCCTGCAGGGTAGCTCGGGCATCTCGCACCGTTGGTCGATTTACACGGCTCCATCTGCTGAATGTTGCCGATAACGCCGTTCTCATCCAGATAAGCAATATCCAGAGGAATGAGCGTCTGGTACATCCAGAAGCCATGATCCGGGCTCTGCTGTTCCTGGTACTGAAACAGCATGCCCGAATTGGCTGCGAGGGATTCGCGCCCCATGAGGCCTTTGTGGCGCTCCTGCGGCGCCTGTGCCAGTTCCAGGCTGACGTTTACCATTCCAGAGTCTGTCGTAAAACAGCCTTCAACGACCGGCAAGCCGGCTGAAGGCTCTTGAGCATCTGAGCCGGCAGAACAGCCTGCCAGAATGGCTGCAAAACAGAGCAGGGCGCAGCGGGACCGCATCAGGAGCGTAACCGATAGCCGGTTTTGAAAATCCACCAGATCCCCGCCATACATGCCGCCAGGAACAGCAGGGTCATACCCACGCTTATTCCAACGTGCACATCCGAGACACCGTAAAATGCCCAGCGAAAACCGCTGATCAGGTATACCACCGGGTTAAACAGGCTGATGGTCTGCCAGATTTCCGGCAGCATATCGATGGAATAAAAGGTGCCGCCAAGAAAGGTCAGCGGGGTCACAATCATCATGGGAACTATCTGAAGTTTTTCAAACCCGTCAGCCCATATGCCGATGATGAACCCGAACATGCTGAAGGTTACGGCCGTCAGTGCCAGGAAAGAAAGCATCCAGAAGGGGTGCAGAACGCTGTAGTCTACAAATAACCTGGCAGTCAGCAGTATGATCAGCCCAAGTATTACTGATTTAGTGGCTGCAGCGCCCACATAGCCCAGCACTATTTCGACGTAGGACACAGGTGCAGAAAGCACCTCATAAATAGTACCGGAGAATTTTGGCATGTAGATGCCGAAAGAGGCGTTGGAGATGCTTTGCATCAACAGGGAAAGCATGACGAGACCGGGAATGATGTACGCGGCGTATTCGATGTTATCGATATTGCCCATGCGCGAACCAATTGCTGACCCGAAAACAACAAAATACAGGCAGGTGGATATGACTGGCGAGAGCACGCTCTGCATCAGGGTGCGACGCATGCGGGACATTTCAAAATTGTAGATGGCTTTAACACCGTAAAAATTCATGCCTTTCTCCCGTTAGCCCGCATCTTTTTCATGCACCAGGCCTACAAAAATCTCTTCCAGGGAACTCTCCCGGGTGCGCAGGTCGCGGTAATCAATGCCGATATCCCCGAGGGTGCGTAGCAAGCGCGCCACGCCGGCCTGTTCTTGCTGCGAATCGAAGGTGTAAATCAGTTCGTAACCATCGTCTGACAACTCCACAGGCTCCAGAGTGAGCTCTCCGGGTACTTTGTCGAGCTTCGACTGCAATTGCAGACGCAACTCTTTCTTGCCCAGCTTGCTCATCAGCCGGCTCTTCTCTTCCACCAGAATGATCTCGCCCTGGCGAATAACCCCGATACGATCGGCCATTTCTTCGGCTTCTTCGATGTAGTGGGTCGTAAGAATGATGGTTACACCGTCTTCCCGGAGTTTACGGACCATCTCCCACATATCACGACGCAGCTCTACGTCGACGCCTGCCGTGGGCTCATCCAGGAACAGTATCCGAGGCTCATGAGAGAGCGCCTTGGCGATCATCAGCCGGCGCTTCATGCCACCGGAGAGGGTCATAATGCGACTATTGCGCTTGTCCCACAGCGATAGATCCCTGAGCACCTTTTCAATGTGCTCAGGCTTGGGCGCTTTACCGAACAGGCCGCGGCTGAAGGATACGGCCTTCCATACGGTTTCGAACGAATCGGTACTGAGTTCCTGGGGCACCAGGCCAATGGATTCACGAGCTTTACGGTAATCCTTGACGATGTTGTGGCCACCGGCAGTGATTTCACCGGAAGACATGTTGGCAATGCCGCAAATGATGCTGATCATTGTGGTTTTGCCTGCCCCGTTGGGACCGAGCAGGGCAAAAATTTCGCCCCGGTTTATGTCCAGATTGATATTCTTAAGGGCCTGGAAACCGCCCTCATAAACCTTGTTGAGGTTCTTAACGGAAATATCCGGCTGCACGGGTGTATCCTGTTCCAGAAAGTGGGTCCGAAATGAAAGCGCGGCATTTTCTCATGTCTGGCGCCGGTTTAGAAATTTTTGCCTTGAGGCAGATAGTGTCCATAATGCCTCATCGGTTTCAACTGGGTGAGGGTATGGTACGAGCGATTGTGGCTATGGGTTTCATTGTGGCCCTGGTTTTAGTGGTTATCTTTGGTTCCCTATGGCTAAAAGCCCCAGATAGCGACGCTCCCGGTAGTGAGCAGCCTGTCTGTGACTTGCTGGCTGGGCCCTGTGAGTGGGAGGTGAAATCCGGGCTCTGGCAAGTGGAACTGGGCGTTATGGGTGACGAGGGCCAGGGCACAGAATATCAGCTTACCGTTTATTCGCCGACTACACCGGAGCGGTTCCTTGCAGTATTACGCGGCGAATCCATGTATATGGGTGAGTACCCGGTACCGCTGCGAAGTGAAGGCGATGGCAGTTACTCTGCCCGTTTCACTGCACCACTCTGTACCACGGGTTCCGAAATGGTCTGGCGTATTGATCTGCAACAAGGCCAGAATGCACTTCCAGAGCCTGCTCCATTGAAACTGGTTTTTCAAACCCAAGATAAACAGATTCGGTAAATTGATGTTAACTTCAGAGAAAGCGTGATGGATTACGGCGAAAGTGTACAAAAAGTGCTGTTACGGAAAATTCGTAAAGCCGAACAGGACCTGATGCAGCTGAAGCTGGACTACTGCCGCTTTGTTTTCGGCCTGGCTCAGCGGGCGAGGGTTGTTTCAGGTGGTGTCACCTACCTGGTTCTCTCTGTCGATGTCGATTCCATGGTTTCCACGGAGGAGGGCGCGTTTACCCGCCCGGCGGTCGAGGGAGTGCCCGCGGACAAACCGGAACAGGCAGAGACCGTTCAGCTAGGAATTGACTGGGTTCTCGAGCAACGCAGCAAAAATTGATAACGGTTATATCAGCGTGTTCGCAGTAATGTCAGGGGTTAATGAAAGCACTATGGATTCTGAATCCTTAAAGGGAGCCTGATGACCGTTATCCTGATGCTCCACACACTTCTGGTTATTACGTTTACTATCCGGATTCTCCTACGTGATGACCTGTCGCCTCCCGTGCGCCTGGCCTGGTTTATCGTGCTTAACGTTCTGCCTTATTTTGGCAGCGTTATTTACTTCCTGTTCGGTGAAACAGATCTGGGAAACCGCGCGGATAAACGACACAGAGAGATATTTGCGGAAATACGAGCCAAAGCTTCCTGGTTTATGGGGGAGGCAGCCAATACAGAGAAACTGATTGAGCCGGTCTACCGGCCTGCATTCCGCTATGCGGGCTCGATTAACGGTTTCCATCCATCAGCAGGTAACACCGCCGAGTTGATGAGTGATGGCGATGAAACGCTTAGCCGCATGGTTGCAGACATTGATGCGGCCAAAGATCACGTTCACGTGCTGTATTACATCTGGATTGATGACAACACCGGCCATGCCATTGCTGAGGCACTGATACGCGCAGCCCGCAGAGGGGTAACATGCCGAGCCATGGCTGATGGGCTGGGGTCTCGCGCGATGATTAATTCCGCGCTCTGGCAGCGCATGAAAGAGGCGGGCGTTCATCTGGCTGTCGCGCTGTCGCTGAAGCACCCCATCCGCACCATTCTCACCAGCCGGCTGGATCTTCGGAACCACCGCAAGATAACCGTGATTGACTCACGGATCACTTATTGCGGCAGCCGTAATTCCGCTGATCCGGAGTTTCTGGTTAAAGCCAAGTACGCGCCTTGGGTGGATATCATGCTCCGGTTTACCGGGCCGGTTGTGGTTCAGAATCAGTTGCTGTTTGCCAGCGACTGGATGCAGGCCACCAATCAATCTCTGGATTGCATTGTGCTGTCCT
Organism: Marinobacter antarcticus; assembly: GCF_900142385.1. Taxonomy (NCBI): domain Bacteria; kingdom Pseudomonadati; phylum Pseudomonadota; class Gammaproteobacteria; order Pseudomonadales; family Marinobacteraceae; genus Marinobacter; species Marinobacter antarcticus. The sequence goes on along the minus strand of NZ_FRAQ01000002.1, from coordinate 550,168 downwards.
CGCAGCCCGTTGAAGGCGGTTTTCCGGCGAAGGTTATGGGCGTTGGGCCAACCGAGCGCCACGGGGCCACGCCGCAGCTCTTTGCCAACCTGATTGCCTGCGCCCAGAGCGAGCTGACACTCTCTACACCGTATTTCGTTCCAGATGCGACGGTTCTGGAAGCCCTGTGCGCGGCCGCCCATCGGGGCGTTGCGGTTTCGCTGATATTTCCCAAGGTGAATGACAGCTGGATCGTGGCTGCGGCCAGCCGCAGTTACTATCACCGACTGCTTGATGCGGGATGCATCATCCATGAGTTCAAAGGCGGGCTTCTTCACGCCAAAACCCTCACAATCGACGGCAAGATAAGCCTGATTGGCTCCTCGAACCTGGATCTGCGCAGTTTTGACCTGAACTATGAAAACAACATTCTTCTGCAGGACGAAGCCACGACCCTGGCAATCACAGAACGCCAACAAAGTTACATCAACCGCTCTGAGGTCGTTGACTTACCCACGGTTCTTGCATGGCATTACCATCAGAGGATCTGGCACAACGTTATTGCAACCATCGGCCCAGTCCTTTAACACCAAGGCCTAAGCAACAAACTCTGGATATTCAGCAGGTCGGCATGGTTTTCAGGGCAAGCTTGCGGCGAACATAACGCCCGAGGGTATCAACGCCGATGTTGAGCAGGGCAGTTACCAGAATCAGCACCATGGCGCGGTCAAACCGGATATTCTGAATAGCGCTATCTACGTAAAACCCGAGCGTGTAGATGCCTAAAATCCCCAGAATGGCCGTTTCCCGCATAATGATCTCCCAACGGTAGAACAGAAATGCCAGAAAAGAACGATACACCCGTGGCACCAGCTCCCAGCTGTACCGGTTAAGTCCGATAGGTGCGTCCGCACGGAGCTTGATGGAATTGGTTTGCTTGCCAATCAAGTGCCCGATAATTCCGCCGTTGTGCAGCGCCAAGGCAACCACCGCAGGCAACATCGAAGGGCCCCATAGTTGCAGCAGGATATAAGCCAGAATGTACTCCGGCGTGGACCGTGCGATCACCAGAACCACATGGCCGGCGCTACGGCGTATGGGGCCGCCAAAATGGTTGGAGATCAGAGGGAATGCCAGCAGCGAGAGAATACCCGTAGCCACCAGTGCAATCTGGGTGAGCACAATGGTATTCCAGATGCCCGGGATGGCTTCGTTGATCATCAGATCACTCAGCCAGGGCATCAGGCCCGTCAAACCCTCCCCGTTACGCAGCGGTGCCGGCACAATGTCTTCGGTGAAGAAGCGCTGCACATTGCCCCATACAATCGGCAAGCCCTCGCCAAGAAAGAAGGGTGCGCCAAGCACGTACACGGGCAATAGCTTTGGCCTTACCCACAGGGGCATGGTGGCTATCAGGACATAGAACAGAATCAGCATTGCGCCGGCGTCGGAGTAAAGCCCCTGAGAAAACGACGCTTCCAGGTAAAAGCCCAGTGTGGGCAGGCCAACAAAACCAAGTATCGCGCTGGAACGCAAACCACATTCCAGCCGGTAAGCCGTATAGGTGCGCATCTTCACCCAGCAATCCGGGATGCGGGTATAAAGAAAGGCCGTAATATTTCCGGTGCCCGGAGGCAGAACACGGCCGGGTTCCGGATCGGCTTCTTCGAGAATTTCGGAATATACTTTGGCGAATATTCCGGCGTAGGGGATCGCGATGGCCAGTACACCGGTGAGCGGATGGAACCCGAAGAACTGCAGAAAGATCAGCGCCCAGAAAAGCTCGTGAATGGCGCGAATAAAAGCACAGAAAATGCGTACGGGCAGCGACCGGTATACCAGTGCCAGCAGGAAGCCACAGACACCGCCAAGAGCAACGCCGACAAAGGCAAAGGCGACCGTTCTCAACAGCGCGGTCATCAACCCTTCGCTACTGAAAAAGTTGGGAGTTAAGATCCCCAGGAAGAAGTTGCCCAGATCACGCCAGGGATTGGATGCGGTGATGGCGATATCCGCAAACATTAACCCCACCAAAGCAATAGCAAGGAAAATAAGGCTGGTACGAACCGTTGGGGAAGAGAGCATGGAACGGGCCGAGTTACCTAGTAAAGAGACATGATGTCTGAGGCTGCAAGATTCTCGCTAGGCTGGTCCAAGGCGATCTGTCCGTCATAAATGCCAACGATCCTGGTGCAGTAATTCAGAGCCAGCTCCACATCGTGCAGCGCAATAATGCTGGTTGAAAAGCGATCGCGGAGATACGTCATTACCGAGTTAGCCATGGGGCCATCGAGCGCCGAAACCGGCTCGTCTGCCAGCAGCACAGGGGCGTTTCGGTAGAGCGCCCGCGCAATGGCGACACGCTGGCGTTGCCCGCCGGAAAGAGAGGCTGCAGGCGTCCAGAGTTTTTCTGTCATACCAAGTGACTGCAACAGCGTGTGTACCTCAGCACGGTCTTTCGAGAACGGCCGGGCGAGCGTTACCGTGTTATACCAGGTCGAGTGCCTATCCAGCTGCCCCATAAACACGTTGTGGAACACTGAAAGTGCATTCACCAGGCCCAAGTCCTGAGGAATCAAGGAAGAGTTACGGTTAACACGTTCGTGAATCAGCCGAATAAGAGTGGATTTACCAGCACCGCTTTTACCCACGAGTGCAATTTTGTCGCCCGGGTTAACATGCAGCGACAGCGGACCGATGACCCGCTTGCCGCTGAATGAAGCCGTAAGGCCAGAAAGATCGAAGCCTGACATCAGTCGAGGATTCCGATCTCTTCTGCAGTTTTACGAATCGGCTCATAGTCGTCGTTGGAGGCAGGAATAAAGCCTGAACGCGGGAAGCTTTCAAGCAGTTCCGGGTTATCGAGGTTCAGAAGTGCTTCGGTAACGCGCTGTTTGAAGCCTTCACCAAAGCGCTCGTCCACATCTCCACGAATAGTCCACTGATAATCAGGGTAGGTGGGTGTTTTCCAGATAACCTGAACCGCATCGGTATCAACGTTTCCATCAGCCAGCTCTTTTTCCCAAACCTGGAAGTTAAGCGCGCCTATATCATAGGTGCCGGCCTCAACCAGGCGAAGGGTGCGTGTGTGGTTGCCACTGAAGCCAACGCGTGAGAAAAAATCCTCAGGCTTTGAATCAAAGGTGTCGCGCACATAGAACTCGGGCATGAGCCGGCCAGACGTTGAGCCTTTGGAGCCGAAGGTAAAGGTTTTACCCTGCAGCTGATCTTTCAGGTCTGCAAGCTCTTCGGCTGGTTCGATCCCCGTGTTGGTATTGGCAATAAAATAGGTCTGGAATGCTTCGTCCTCAACACCTTGAGCAACAGCTTCGGAACCAGGTACCAGCCTGCGCGCCTGTACACCGGAAAGGCCGCCGAACCATGCCAACTGAACCTGGTTGTTACGGAACGCCGAAATGGCAGCCGCGTAGGACTTTACCGGAATGTAGCGTACATCAACATTCAGCTGCTCAGAGAGGTAATCGGCGACACCGCGAAAACGTTCTACCAGCTTTGTTTCGTCTTCATCAGGGATCGCAGTGAACACAAATGTTTGCGCCGAAACCGTGGCTGCGGCGAAAATTAAAAAACTTGAAAGCGTCAACTTCCTTATAAGATTCAAAGCCATTTGAAATCCTTCATCGGGTATCTGATTGTTAAAGCAGAAATATCGCTCCTGTCTAAAACCAGTTGCGTCTGCGAGCGGGAGGATACTCTGATTCTTTTTAACACTGAACATATATACGGATTATAGGTATAAATAGGTCAGGCATCAGGGCACTATTCTCTTAAAATTCTATTCAAGTCTATCAAAATTTTATCCGGACCTTTAAAGGGTCTTCTTATATCGAAGAGCACTATGGATATCATCATGATCACGCCGGCTGGGCCGGGCTCGAAAGCTGGCAACAGGGCAACCGCAGAGCGCTGGCAAACGCTGCTGGAACAAGCGGGGCACAAGGTATCTATTGTTACAGCGTATCACGGTGAGCCTTGTGATCTCTTCATTGCTCTCCATGCCTGGCGCAGCCATGAGGCAATTCGCCTGTTCCGAAATTCATGCCCGGGCAAACCGTTAGTCGTGGCATTAACGGGAACAGATATCTACCGACACCAATACGAATACCCTGAGCAAACCCTTTGTTCCATGCAGGCAGCCGATGCACTGATCGGCTTGCATGCGCAGGTTGGGGACGATATTCCAGAGCGTTTCAGGATCAAACTGGTTACGCTTTTTCAGTCTGCGGACCGGCCCACTGTGCATAAAAGAAAGGCGGCTTCTACATCGCTTTATTTTGATGTGTGCGTCATCGGCCACCTGCGGGATGAAAAAGACTCCCTTCGGGCCCCCCAGGCGGCCAGGCTTTTGCCCGCGAACTCCCGCATTCGCGTTTCCTGTGCAGGCAACGCCCACGATGCACATTGGGAACAGCTGGCAAAACAGGAAGTGCAGGAGAATCCAAGATTCAAATGGCTCGGCGCGCTCGAAAAAAATGGCATCGCCGGGCTGATGGCCAATAGCCAGTTGCTGGTGATGAGTTCGGTCATGGAGGGTGGTGCAAATGTAGTGTCGGAAGCCTGCCGCGCCGGCCTGCCTGTCATTGCATCTGATATCTCCGGGAATACCGGGCTGCTTGGTAAGGATTACGCCGGGTACTACCCCGTGGGTGATACCGGGGCACTTGCTGATGTGCTCGAACATGCGGAGAGCGATGCGGAGTTTCTGGAGCAATTGCGAGAGCAGGTTGACCAACTCGCTAGCCAGTTTACGCCGGAAAAAGAGCAGGAATCCCTGGAGCAGGCGCTTTCACTTGCAGTGCAGCGCCGCTCCGGGGCACTCGATTCACTCTCTTAACGTAATCGGCTCAATTGGCCCGCTATCATCCTGGGGCAGAACCCGCCCGATGATGGCGGTGTGCGGATAACCCAGGGCTTTGAGCTCCCGAACGCAGTCTTCCGCCTTATCGGCCGAAACACTTGCCAGCAAGCCGCCGGCAGTTTGCGGATCAAAAATCAGGGGGTAGCGTGGGTGCTTCACCCACTTATCCTGATCCCGGATACCACGGCGCAGGCGAATATTGGCCGGCTGCAGAGAACTAAGAATGCCTGCTGCTGCCGTTTCTTCCGCACCGGGCAGGATAGGAATCGCGGAGAGATCCAGCTCGGCATCGACACCTGAAGGTCGCGTCATCTCAACCAGATGGCCCAGCAAGCCAAAGCCGGTCACGTCCGTACAGGCTTTGGATCCGAAGCTCCGGAGACAGTCTGCTGCCTTCTTGTTGGACTGCACCATCGAGGCCAAGGCGGAATCAATCCAGCGGCCTTTAGCAGCCAAGCGGGCGTGCGCCGCAAACAGCGTTCCGGTACCAATGGGTTTGGTGAGGATCAGTACATCGCCGGCCCGCAAGCCACCTTTGCTCATCACCTTATCAGGATCGATCAGACCATTCACTGCGAAGCCAAGGGCAAGCTCACGACCTTCGCCCGTGTGGCCACCGACCAGGGCACAACCTGCTTCATTCAATACATCCACGGCACCAGACATCATCTGATAGACCACATCTTCCACTTTGGATTCGATACCGTAGGGAACCGTGGCCACCGCAGTCGCACTCTGAGCTTCGGCGCCCATCGCAAAGACATCACCAAGGCTGTGGTTTGCAGCAACGCGGCCAAATGTATAAGGGTCATCAATGAATGCCCGGAAGAAATCGACAGTGTGTACCACGGCTTTCCCGGGTGGGACCCGCAAAACGGCGGCATCATCCGGCGCATGCAGGCCGATAATAATATCGTCCCGGTCAATGGGCCTGAGTTCACCCAAAGCTCGTGAAAGCACCGTACTGCCAACCTTGGCGCCACAACCACCGCAGCGCATGGCAACGGCAGAAATCGCCTGAGAGGCTTCCTCAGGGTTCTGCGCTGCAGATGTATCGGGCAGGGCCGCCCCTTCGTCCATGGGCAGGAGGTCGGTGAATTTTTCCATAAACCGGCGGTCGATCCAGTCCTTCCAGCGCCACACCATGGCACCGTCAAGTTGCATATCGCCGCGGGAGGCGACGGCGTATTTGTCGCCAGTACTGATCAATGCCAGCCATTTTTTCTGGGGATGAAAATCGTTGGGTGCTTTGCCCAGAGCCATGCGCTTGAGGTTCTCCGCCAGAGGTGGTCCCTGGCGCACCGCAAATACACCGGCTTTTTCCCGAGGATGATTGACCACGTTGGCAATGTCGCCTGCAGCAAAAACGCTGTCGTCGTTTTCAGCCTGCAGAGTGTCCCGCACGCGCAGGAACAGCCCTTCATCCAAAGCCAGGCCGGTTTCCTCCAGCCACGCTGGCCCACCGGCTCTTGTTACCCAGAGGACTTCGTCTGTCTGCAAGGTTTCGCCAGCGGCGGTGCGCAACAGCCCTTCACCGACTTTTTCCACCGGCGAGCCAAGATGAAGCTTTACACCGCGTTCAGAAAGCGTTTTCCGGAAGACTTCCCGTACTTTTGCGTTGTGCGTGGGAAGAATTTCTTCGGCTGCATCAAACAAGTGGAAATGCAGTTGGCCGGAATCCCGCCCGCGCTGCTCCAGCTCGTTTTTAAGGCGATACTGCATTGCCAGTGTCAGCTCCACACCTCCAGCGCCTGCGCCTACAACGCCTACCGTGAGTGGCCCTTCGTGGTTTTCAATACGTGAGAGGAGGGCAAGCCAGCGGTTGTTGAAACCAGTGATTGGCTTTACCGGCACCGCGTACTGGGAGGCACCCTCTACCTCATTCGTCCTGGGCGACGAACCGATATTGATCGACAGTATGTCGTAAGGAACATCCGGCCGGCCTTTGCAGATCACACGCTTGCTGTCGCGATCAATACCTCTGGCTTCGGCCCGATAAAAGCGTGCCCCTGCAAACTCTGCCAGGCGGCTCAGGTCGATGTGTACATCGTCGTAACTGTAGTGTCCTGCCACGTAGCCAGGCAGCATTCCGGAGTAGGGTGTGTGCGTGTCACGGCAAATGAGGGTCAGCCGGACGCCGGGAACCGGTTTCATTGCAAACCGTTTGAGTACCCCGACGTGGCTGTGCCCGCCGCCAATCAGGACAATGTCCCGTAAAACAGGCTGGTCAGGCGTTCGCATCAGTTGATTTTCTTGGCTTCAACTGTAAATTGATCAAATCCCTTGATGTGTGAGAAGCCATTCAGCTTTTCCTGATCGGCTGCCGATGGGTTGGCAATCTGATCAATGGACGTGATCCCGGCAGCTTTCAACTTTTGGGCCGTAGCCGGCCCGATGCCTTTCACGAGCGTCAGATTGCTTTTATCAACCGGCTTCTTGGCCGTGGCAGTTGGCGCTTTCTTTGCCGCAGGCTTTTTAGGGGCTGCTTTCTTCACTGCAGGTTTCTTTGCTGCGGGTTTCTTTGCTGCGGGTTTCTTGGCAGCGGTGCTTGCTGCCGATGCAGGCGCTTTTTTGAGTTCTTTTTTGCTCTCTTTTTCGGCTTTACGGATGTCTTCTTTAGAAGCGACACCCAAGCGTTCGAGTATGTTGGATTGCAGTTCGTGGAACTCGTCCAGGCGACGTTCAAACTCGTCGCTAAAACGCTTCATTTCACGTTCGCGCAGTTCATCGACTTCTTTCAGAACCTTGCGAACCGGATCCTGAACCTGATGTTGCAGGCTATCGAGCTGTTTCCTCGCATCGCTGACCAGACCTTCAATCTGGGATGACGTTTTCTCAAATTCCTTGTTGACCTTCTTTACGATCTTATCAACGCTTTCTTTGGCTTTCTTCGCCATAAGATTATCTCCTTGCAGACAGATAGAACGGACAATAGTGATCAGGCCATTTGCCGGAAACCGGGCACAGAACCTGAGGAACGACGTGATTTTAACGACTGTTTTTTGGAAAGAACTTCCCTGATGCGACGCAACTTTTCCTCTAGACCTGTGCCTCCATCAGACTTCAAGTCAACAAAATCAATCGAGTAGAAGAAGTTGCTACAGTGCTTTCTGCGTTCGGTAATTAACCCTGTCACACTTTCCGCACGGATTTTATCAAACGGCATGTCCATAATCAGATCGAGCACGACTGTATCGCCGGGATTGAACATCTTGTCCGTTTTCATAACGCAACCGTAAGCGTCCAGCTCAAAAAGCTCGGCCTCGACCCGTTCCTTGCGGAACAGGCCTTGCCGGATTCTGAAACGGGCGACTAGATCGGGCAACGCTTCCTTCATGAATACTGAATCTCTGCAGAGGCTGACTTGATATTGATTAAACAATAGACACTGACCAAAGGTTTTGCAACGCAACCAGTGCCATACGATAAACTTTTGAGGCAGTTGTTCAACACCTACCGGGTGATAATTTCGTACATATCAACTCTGCGGTCTTTAATGTTGGTTACTGACCCTTCGTTGCGTACCAATGTTAGTTTTTCCAGATCCATATCAGAGAACATGATCATCTCGGTATTAGGCGTTGTTTCAGCCATGACAGCATCGTGAGGGAAGGCAAAGTCAGACGGCGAGAACACCGACGATTGAGCGTACTGCACGTCGAGGTTTTGTACTTTCGGCAGGTTCCCTACGCTACCTGTTATCGCTACATAACACTCGTTTTCGATCGCCCGGGCCTGGGCACAATGACGAACCCGCAAATAGCCATTTTTGGTGTCTGTCCAGAAGGGCACGCAGATAATATCGACTTCCTTGCTGGCCGCAATTCGCCCCAGTTCGGGGAATTCGATGTCATAACAGATCATAATCGCAACACGCCCGGCATCTGTATCGAACACTTCAAATTCGCTTCCACCTTCTATAACCCAGTCACGACGCTCGTGGGGCGTAATGTGGACCTTGCGCTGCTCGTCCACCCGGCCATCGCGGTGGCAAAGGTAGGACACATTGTAGACGCGATCGTTCTCCAGCAAAGGCATGGAACCGGTAATGATGTTGATGTTATAGCTTACTGCCATATCAGACATGCGATCCCGGAACTGCTCGGTGAACCCGGCAAGAAAACGGATAGCGCGGGTCTGGTCTACCTGATCGGTCAGCCCCATCAGTGGCGCGTTGAAAAACTCCGGGAACAGCGCAAAGTCACTCTTGTAATCAGACAGCGCATCTACGAAATATTCAACCTGTTCAAGCACCTCTTCAACTGATAAAAACTCTCGCATCTGCCACTGAACGGCGCCCATGCGAACCTGGGTTTTCTTTTCGTTCAGGACTGAGGAGGGCGGGGTGTAAAGAATGTTCCGCCATTCCAGCAACGTTGCGTACCCCTGGGATTTTTCATCCTCCGGGAGGTATTTGTGCATCAGCCGGGTAACCTGAAAGTCGTTCGACAGTTGAAAGCTCAGAATCGGATCGTAAATATCTCTGCGGTCAACCCGGTCAATGTACTCAGCAGGTGAATACTGATCCGAATACTTGAAATAGCCAGGTATGCGCCCCCCCGCAAGGATCGCACGCAAGTTCATGGATCGGCAGAGCTCTTTGCGAGCTTCATACAACCGCCGCCCAAGGCGATAACCACGATATTCCGGGTGAATGAACACATCCAACCCGTAAAGGGAGTCGCCTTTTGGGTCATGCCTGATTTGTTCGTTTCGCTTAATCAGATCGTCATAGGTATGGGGGTTGCTGAACCGCTCATATTTAACCGATACGGTGAGAGCTACAGCAACCAACTGACCTTTGTCCTCAATGCAGATCTGTCCATCCGGGAACTGGTCCACCAGCGCTTTGATGGTGTCCTTTGGCCAGGCGCCACCAATATCGTCATAGACACGATCCATAAGCACCTGAAGCTGTTCGTAATCATCAAGTGTCAGGTTGCGGAGATTGAGATGCAGTTCTTCATGGGCCATTCAGCGTAGCTCCTGTATGGCATTGATATGGATTTATCGGGCAATTCTATCAGAAGGCATTAAAGAGTTCGCACAGGCAGCCGAAAAACGATTAAATCAAAATCAGGAGTACAGCGTGCATCTTTCATTCGGTCAAAAGCTGTTGGTTACCTTCAGTATCCTGCTTATTCTAGTAATGGCCGCCTTCACCATTTCCGGCAATCTCCGCCTGCAGCACACGACGGAAACCTATGTCGATGCTTTGATTGAAAATACAGCGGAGCAGAATACGTCGAGCATTGCCGATTGGCTCAATACACGGCTGATGATGACTGAAGCCACAGCCAAGGCGCTGGAAACGTCTACGACAGATCAGCAGGCCCGAAACCTGCTTCAGGCGATTGCGACCGGTGGGAATTTCAAGGATGTGTATGTGGGCCGCAACAATGGCTACATGCTCATGAAGACCGAGGCTGACGAAGCTTCCCTGCCATCTGACTACGATCCCAGAGTCCGCCCCTGGTATAAAAAAGCCATAGAGCTCGGCCGTTCATCGTTTACCGAGCCCTATCTCGATGCTGCCACCGGCGAAATCATCATTTCCACTCTTGCGCCCGTTACGCGCGGAGAGAATAGAGGTGTCGCAGCAGCTGATATCACGTTGAAAGCCGTCGATGATATTCTGTCTGTTATAAATCTGGCCGGTACGGGCTACGCGGCGCTTATCAGTCAAGAGGGCACGGTGCTTTATCACCCGGACCGAAATCTCATCGGAAAGAACATCAGCTCATTGCTCGGCGAAGCCCCGAAACTGGACGGGGGTGATCATACCTATCAGAAAGATGACGTGCCCTGGAGCGCCAGCTTCCACTCCATTAGCCAGGCTCGCGGTGTGGACTGGTATCTGGGAACTTTCGTCAATAAAGACAAAATAAACGCCCCGGTTCGCCGGCTGAATGCGGCGATGGCGGATATTGGGTCAAACGATGCGGACTTGACCCAGCGCCTGGACGACAGTGCCCGTGATGAGTTCGGTCAGCTCGCGGGAAGCTTTAACCAGTTTGTGGAGAAAATCCACGAAGTTGTCCGTGAGGTACAGCAGGGCAGTACCGAACTGGCCACCAACGTAACCGCGCTGAGGAATACCGCAAAAGCGAGCCGCAACAGCGTTGAAAGCCAGCAGGCTGAAGTGGATATGGTTGCGACAGCGATTAACGAGATGTCCGCAGCAGCCGGAGAAATTGCCCAGAACGCCCAGCAAACAGCCGATGCGGCAAACACGGCAGATGGGGACAGCCGCGCATCGCTGGAAACTGTATCCGCGTCGCGGGATGCCGTGCAGAAACTATCCCGCGAAGTCAGTGCCGCAGCAGAAGTGATTGACGCACTGGGCCGGGACGTTACGTCTATCACATCGGTGCTGGAAGTTATCCAGGGTATTGCGGCACAGACCAACCTGCTCGCATTGAACGCGGCTATTGAAGCTGCGCGTGCTGGCGACGCCGGACGCGGTTTTGCGGTTGTAGCCGATGAGGTAAGAAACCTTGCTCAGCGCACCCAGACCAGCACAGAAGAGATCAATAACATGATCGAGCGTCTGCAAAAAGGCGCCAACGATGCTGTCGACGTAATGAAAGCTTCCACAGCGGTCTCCAACGTCAGCATGGAGAAGGCACAGGATGCGATGGACTCCCTTAACAGGATTGCCGATGCCATCACCTCCATAAGCCAAATGACAACACAGATTGCGACCGCCTCGGAAGAGCAGACCTCGGTTACCGAAGAGCTGAACGCTTCGATTACGCGTATTGCAGATCAGGGCCAGGAAGCTGCAACAGCGGCAAATGAGAACGACGTCTATAGCGGCCGCATCGATGAGATTGGCCAGGCTCTCGACGCAAATGCCTCCCGCTTCCGGACCTGACTCAGCGGCTAAGCAACTCGAGGCGCCAGCGCAAATTATTCAGTGTCTGGCGACCGACATTATTCGACTCACCGCTCAGAAACGGATTATTCAGAACAATCATTGTGCGCTTATCCAGGTTGAGAGCCGAGACCGAAGAACCGTAATGCCGCTGGAGAAAAACACCGAAACTGCCATCCCGGATGGCGCGCTCCATTCCCAGTTGTAGCCGGTGAGCCGTTGAAAGATCATTTGGTCCCACAAAGAGGTACGAGGGCATGGGATAAGCCAGCACCAGGTTTGGTTCTATCGTCAGCTCCGGATCGTTCTCAATCGCAAGATCATTTATAACCTCACTGACGCCTCTGGCAAAACAGTCAAAACGATTTTTCCTCAACATGCCGAACAGAATTTCGTAGCGGGAATGGGTGATCACCGGGATATCGTTTTCCCTGAGTATAGGCGTATCGGGCCAGTGGGTTCCCTGGCCGATCCGTATGCCACTTTTCCGAAGATCAGAAAGAGAGTGAATATTTCTGAATAGTGGAAGGCTTTCAGGCGTAACCACACACACGCGAAAACCAAGCAACCCGCCATCCACAGGAACCGGAACCGGTGTCAGAAACCGCTCCCGCTCTGCCGATGTGGCCACATTGGCAATATCCACCATGCGGTGATCACCTCGCTCCAGCTCACGCAAAGCTCGCCCCTTGCTCAGTTCCCGGCTTCTGAGAATTCGAAACTCTCCATATTCGGGTGTTTTCTCCAGCGCAAGGGCCACCAGGGCGTAAATCGCCGGGCTGTCGTAGTTTCGGTACCAGAGTACATAATCTTGTTGAGGGGGATTTATCGAACCAACATCGCCCCACAGCGGCGTTGATAGAAGCCCAAACAAAAGCCCCGCAGAGGCGACGATCCTTGTACTCACGCGGACACAAGCCGAAGAGCCGTGGGCATATCTCAATTTACGAATCCTTTTGCGTATTTTTATGAATCCATTCCTGCGACATGAAAAGCTGGCCGCATGGGCACCTCCATTTTTTCCCACACATCCATACTTTAGATCAGAATGAATTAAGGAAATGTTAATCCGTCAAAAATATGGAAAAAGAGTGTTGCCAACTACCCAGGGCATTGTAATGATCCGCTTTAACCAAAACTCAGGAGCTGAACGATGGCCTTAATTGACAGCATTATCGGGGCAACCGAGCAATGGATTTCCACCACGGATCCCAAAGCAACTCTGGCGCAACCCTTGGAGTGGTTGAAGAAAACCGGAGGCTATGCCGCCGTTAATCGCATCATAGGGCTGTCGATTCCGTTCGCGCCCCGGAACCGGTTCAGTGTTGAAGAAGTTCGCCCTGGCTACGTACGCGCACGCATTCAGTTAAAAGGCAACAAAAACCACTTTGGCAGCCTGTATGCAGGTGCGTACTTTCTCGTGGCAGAAATTCCTGGTGGGGTGTTAACGCTGTTTGATCTGGGACCTTCCTATACGCCGATCCTGAAGGAAATGACCCTTAAATTTCTGCAGCCCGCCAATTCCGATGTCACCGTAGAGTTCGCCCTGTCACCGGAAGACGTTGCTGCGATTCTCTCGGATGCCGATGCCACCGGTCGCGCGAAGTTCACCCTCGAAGGGGAGCTGCGCGACATGGAGGGCAACCACGTTGCTACATCTATCGCACAGTACCGGGTTCGCAAGAAGGGCTTTCAACCAGCTGAATAAGGAAGAGCCTGAGGCATCTCCTCAGGCCGGATTCAACTGGGCGATGGCGGCGAGGAAAATCTCACCGTACTTCTCCAGCTTGGCTGCTCCCACACCGCTCACGCCCGCAAGCTCATCCAGCGTTTGCGGCTTGCGCTCAAGCATGCCAAACAGGGTGGTGTCGTGGAAAATAACGTAGGGCGGCACACCCTGTTTATCCGCAAGCTCCTTGCGGCAGGCCCGCAGGGCTTCCCAGCCAGTATGGTCTGTAACCTGATCTTTGACCGCGCCACCGGATCTTCCAGCTGAAGAACGGCCAGCCGATTTTTTAATGACCGGGTCTTTACGCAACTCTACCTTATGTTCGCCTTTCAGCAGCGGCCGGCATTGCTCCGTCAATTGCAGAGCGCCGTAGCCTTCCGGGTCTGCCCGCAGGTAACCGTTGGCAACCAGTTGCCGGAACACAGACTTCCACTCGGTAACAGAAAGCTCAGTCCCGATACCGTAGGTTGATATCTGGTGGTGCCCAGATTGCATAACCCGCTCGTTTTCCGAGCCACGTAATACATCAATCAAGTAGGTGACGCCAAAGCGCTGACCGGTACGAAAGACACAGGATAGCGCCTTTTGAACGGCAACCGTACCGTCCCAGGTTTCGGGTGGGTTTAGACACGTATCGCAGTTACCGCAGGGTGTCTCAAGCTCGTCGCCAAAATAATTCAGCAGGACTTGCCGGCGGCATTTTGTGACTTCACAAAGGCCCAGCATGGCATCCAGCTTCTGTCGTTCTACCCGCTTGAAGTGATCATTACCCTGGGAGCCTTCCAGCATCTGTCGCAGCTTGATGACATCCTGCAGGCCGTAAACCATCCAGGCGGTTGAAGGCTTGCCATCGCGGCCTGCGCGGCCAGTTTCCTGATAATAGGCTTCCAGACTCTTGGGCAGATCAAGGTGCGCTACAAAACGCACATCGGGCTTATCAATGCCCATGCCAAATGCGATAGTGGCAACGATAATCACCCCGTCTTCCCGCAAAAAACGCTCCTGATTGTGAGCCCGGTCTTTGGCGGGAAGCCCTGCATGGTAGGGCAGTGCGGTATAGCCCTTCTGCGCCAACATCTTTGCTGTGGCATCAACCTTGTTACGAGACAGGCAGTAAACGATTCCGCAGTCGTCTTCATGTTCTGCTTTTATAAAGTCAAGCAACTGCTTGTTGGCATTCGTTTTAGGCGCTATCCGGTACTGAATATTCGGGCGATCAAAACCGCTTATGAAGTGCCGTGCTTCTGTCAACGAGAGCCTTTCGGCAATTTCCTTTCGGGTACGCTCGTCGGCGGTCGCCGTCAGCGCAATCCGTGGAATAGTTGGGAATTCGTTAGCCAGTACTGCGAGCTGTAGGTAATCGGAACGGAAGTCGTGCCCCCACTGGGAAACACAGTGCGCCTCATCAATAGCAAACAACGAGATGGAAGCATCATGCAGGAGCTCAAGGGTGCGGGGCTGAATCAATCGCTCTGGCGCGCAATACAAGAGATCAAGCTCACCTGTGCTCAGCGCATATTCCGTAGCGCGGGCCTGCTCAAAATCCATGGTAGAGTTCAGAAATGCCGCCCGCACACCCAGCTCACGAAGTGCCGCAACCTGGTCCTGCATCAGTGCGATCAATGGCGAAATAACGATGGCTGTACCCGAGCGAACAAGTGCAGGAACCTGGTAGCAAAGTGATTTACCACCGCCCGTGGGCATCAGCACCAGAGCATCCCCGCCTGAGACTACCTCGTGGATAATCTCCCCCTGCAGCAGGCGGAAGGTTTCATACCCAAACACCTCGTGCAAAACTTGCTCGGGGCTCCTACCTGAGGTAGTTGGCCGCTGGGCAGAAAGCTGTTCAAAGTTCTGGTCGGGATACATAGAATAACCGGTTGATCGCGATGCTGAGGTGGAATCTGGTAGCGGATCATACCAGATTCAGCGCAAGGAATGGCCGGACAGACTGCCTTTTGGGAGGCAAAGCGAAAGAAGAAACGATACAATACCGCGGTTTCAAACTACCGTTTCACGGCTCACCATAATCGTTACTGACAACAACAGGGCATCCATGCAGGAATTTGACGCCATCCGTCCCTATTCGGACGAAGAAACCGGCCCCGCTATTAAACGGTTGGTCAACGACCAGGAGTTTCTGGACATGGTGGGGCGCTTCAAGTCGCCTACATTGGCGCGCTGGGCGCCGGCAGTTCTGCGTTTTTTCACCCGTCGCTGGCTAGTCAGCCGTTTTGGACATTTCACTCACGTGGATGATCTGCAGGCGGGATTATCCGGGTATATCGGTGATCTGATTGAAGGCACTACCACCCGTGTAACAACAAGCGGCGTAGAAAACCTCAGTAAGCAGGGCGCTTACCTGTTTATATCCAACCATCGGGATATTGTGTTTGACCCCATGGTGGTCAATTACCTGCTGTTCAAAAACGGCCTGCGTACCACGCGGATAGCCATTGGCGATAACCTGCTCGCAAACCGGGTATTTGCTGAAATGATGCGGCTTAACAAGAGCTTTATTGTTCGCCGCGATATGACCAGCCCCCGTGAAATGCGTGACGCTTATATTACGCTTTCCGGCTTTATCAACCACAGCATCGCAAATAACGAGAATATCTGGATAGCGCAGCGCGAGGGGCGTGCCAAAGATGGTCTGGATTTCACCGACCCCGCGATCATCAAGATGTTCTACATGAGCTGCAAGAAAAGCGGCCTGAGCTTTGCCGAGGCGATGAACAAACTCCGCATCGTTCCGGTTTCCATATCCTATGAGTACGATCCGTGCGACGGCGACAAAGCCCGCGAACTGGAAACCAAGGCACGTGCTGGCAGCTACAAAAAAGCAGAAGGTGAAGATACAGAGCAGATCATGAAGGGCCTGACCGAGTTCAAGGGCCATGTGCACGTGCACTTTGGCACCCCCATCACCGATGCGCCGGAAAACGCCAAAGAGTTTGCTGCACTGGTCGACCGTGAAATACACGCCAATTACCATCTGCACGCATCTAACCTGGTGGCCTACGAGAAACGCGGGCTTCACCCCCAGGGTGTTAAGGATCTGAAAATTGTCCGGGATTCTGTAGTAACCGCTGGGAACTGGTCCGAAGAGGACATGCAGATCGCCCGCATGGAAATGGAAAAGAGGCTGGAGGCTTGTGATTCCGCTATTCGCCCCTACCTATTGGACATGTATGCCAACCCGGTTCAGACCGCGCTGGACGCGAACACCAGACAAAACTCTCCGGATTGATCCGGACAATCCCTTTCTGATAAACGAGGTACTGCGTGCAGGATCTTCAGTATATTGAGCTGGAAACCGGAGCTAACCCCACAGCTGCCGTCATTTGGTTACACGGTCTCGGTGCAAGTGGCCACGATTTTGAACCCGTAGTGCCTGAGCTGGGTTTACCGGACGACGCTGCCGTACGCTTTATATTTCCACACGCGCCCAACATGCCGGTCACCATCAATGGCGGTATGACCATGCCCGCCTGGTACGACATTAAAGCGATGGATATTGACAGAATTGTGGACACCGACCAGCTGATGGATTCGGCCCGTGCTGTAGGCAAACTGATCGATCAGCAAGTCGAGCGAGGCATACCCTCAGAAAATATCGTTATTGCAGGCTTTTCACAGGGTGGGGCGGTTGCCTATGAACTCGGCCTGACCTATCCAAAGCGGTTAGCCGGCATTCTGGCGCTTTCCACCTATTTCGCCACGGCGAAATCTGTGAAGCCTTCAGAGGCAAACGCCGGCATTCCGATCAATATCTATCACGGAACCGCTGACCCGATGGTTCCTGAAACGCTTGGCGTCCGCAGCGTGGAAACACTCAAGGGAATGGGCTACGAGCCAGCTTATATGACCTTCCCCATGGAGCACAGCGTGTGCCTTGAGGAAATTCAGGAGATCGGGCGCTTTATTCGCAAGCACGCTCTCTGACAGGCCAGCTTCCGGCATCAGATCCAGAGCATGGCACCCATTTCCAGTGGGTGGGTGAGCGCATTGTGGTAGGGGTACATTCTTAACCGCAATGTTTGCAGCCCGGGGTATGACGGGCGAAGCTGAGCGGCGAACACGGTTTTGCCCTCTTCGTCGCCTTCTTTTTCGAGCAGGAAACAGTTTCGCTCCAAACCGTTGTGTGTTCCTGTACATTCCGGTGTAATGAGGCACTCCACGCGCACATCGTCTGCCGTCAAACCATTGAGCACGGCCTCCACTCTCAGCTCAACTGTCTCATCATAAGCACACCGGCACTCGACACACCCCTGAACATTCAGGGTAACGCCTGGCCACGCCTCGCGCACCCGTGCCTTCCAGTCTGCCAGCTCCGATGCGAGTTTTCCGTTGTCCGCCATCAATTGCTGTCCCTGGCGAGATGCAGGATGGTAATAATTGTTTACATAATCCATCACCATTCGCTCACTGTTGAATCTTGGCGTAATGGTTTTCATAGACGCTTTGGAGCGCTTCACCCAGCCTGCAGAATAACCTTGTGATGCCCGTGCGTAGTAAAGCGGAACCACCTCGTATTCCAGAAGATCCAGAAGATCCCGTGCTTCTTCCTCGTTGCGGAATTCCGGATCCAGCTCCGTATTGCGGGGCGCTATTCCCCAGCCATTATTGCCATCGAATCCTTCGCCCCACCAGCCATCCAGAACGCTGAGGTTAAGTGCGCCGTTAAGTGCCGCTTTTTCACCCGATGTGCCGCTGGCCTCTTTCGGGTACTCCGGCGTATTCAGCCACACGTCTACGCCACTCAGGAGCCGGCGAGCCATCGCCTGATCGTAATCCTCCAGCAATATCAGGTGCCCTATCAGAGATGGTCGCATGGACAGGTCGTGCAAAACCTTTATCAGCTGCTGCCCCGGTTTGTCTTTTGGGTGGGCCTTGCCGGCAAAAACCAGAACAACCGGTTGATCGGAATCGGTCACAATTCTCTCCAGCCGCTCAAGGTCAGAAAAAATCAGGGTGGCGCGCTTATAAGTGGCAAAGCGACGGGCAAAACCGATAACCAGCGGATCTTTATCGGATGACGTCACCTGTTTGACCATCCGGTCTGTTACCGAGCGACCAATGCCGTTACGACGGTGCTGACGTTTTAGCCTGCGAACCACAAAGTCACTCATCTGCTCTTTCAGCGCCTTGTGCACACTCCAGTAATGATAATCAGGGATCCTCTCCACAAACTCCCAAAACTCGGGGTTTTTCAGCTCACTCTTCCAGTTTGGGGCCTGAATATCGAACAGGCTCGACCATTCTGGCGCAAGAAACGTAGCCACGTGGACGCCATTGGTAATGTAGCCAAGGGGGTTCTCATCAGGTGGAATCTGGGGCCAAATGTCACCTTCCATCTTCGCGGCAACATCGCCGTGGATACGACTCACTCCGTTGTGAAAACGCGAGCCGCGCAGGCCGAGGCTGGTCATACTGAAAGTATCCTGGCCAGGTTTGGCACCCATGGCGAAAACCTTGTCGAAATCAAGTCCGGACTCTTCCAGCCAGGCGCCCAGTGCGTGTTGAACCAACGCGCGGTGGAACACATCATGACCAGCGGCAACCGGCGTGTGAGTCGTGAACAGCGTTGCCCCGGCCACTGCTTCCAGCGCAGCCTCAAAGCTCAAGCCATCGGCCATCACCCGGCGGCATCGCTCCAGTATCTGAAATGCCGCGTGGCCTTCGTTGATATGCCAGGCGGTCGGCACGAGATCCAGAGCCTGGAGCACACGGGTTCCTCCGATACCCAGCAGCATTTCCTGAAAAATCCGTGTGGACTCATCACCGCCATAGAGCTGAAGCGTCAGATTGCGGTCGTCTGCATTATTCTCTTCCGTATCCGAGTCAAGGAGATAGAGACGGATATGTCCTACCCGCGCTTCCCATACTCGCGCAACAATTGTGCGGCCGGGGAAGGGGACAGAGACCTGGAGCGCCTTGCCGTCCTTCTCTGCCAGCGTAATCGGTAGTTCATCGCTCGAGTGGGACTGATATCTCGCGATTTGCTGGCCCTGAGCACCAATGCTCTGGATAAAGTATCCCTGCCGGTACAGCAAGCCAACCGCCACAAAAGGAAGGCCCAGATCACTGGCGGCTTTACAGTGATCGCCCGCTAAAATTCCGAGGCCGCCGGAATAGATGGGGAAGCTCTCGTGAAACCCGAACTCAGCACAAAAATAAGCAACCAGAGACGTTTCCGGATTAAGCTTTTCAGTTACATCGGGTCCGGGCTCTGCGGCCAGATAAGCGTCGTAACTACTCAGAACCCGACGGTACTCTGCAAGAAACGCCCGATTCTCAATGGTTTCGTTGAGTCGTTCCTGAGCAACCCGGCGGAGAAACAGTTTCGGGTTGTGTTCCACCTTTTGCCAAAGACTGAGATCAATTCGGGCGAACAGGCCCCGAACGCCATGGTTCCAGCTGTAAAAAAGGTCATTTGCCAGTTCCTCCAGACGATCCAGTACTTCGGGAATTCTGGGCCGGGCTTCGAGACGGAATTCGGTTGCCTTATGCATACTGGTGATTACCTTGCAGACAATTGCACTCGTTAAGGAGGCTCGTTAATACGGCTGTTGATCGTCTCGTTCAGCCAGAATTTGCTGATAGAGATCACCATAACTTTTTGCTCTCAGCTGCCAGGAGTATTCACCAGACATGGCATTATGCTGCAGCCGCCGCCAAGCCTTCTGGTTTTTCCTGTAGCCAAGAGCTCTCTCAATAGCACTCAGAAATGATGTCGCAGTTGGCTCCTGAAAACAGAATCCATTTGCCTCATCGAGACCCGCATCAACAGGATCAAAAATCGTATCTCTAAGACCGCCAATCGAATGGACGATCGGCAAGGTGCCATAACGCAGGCTATACATCTGATTAAGGCCGCAGGGCTCGAATCTCGATGGCATCATGAAGAGATCACAACCTGCGGTAATGCGATGAGACAACACTTCGTCGTAGCCCAGAGTCAGAGAGACCTGATCAGGCCATTGGTTTGCCAGAGCTTTTAAGGGCTCTTCGTAGCGGCTTTCGCCAGAGCCCAGAAGCGCAAACTGACAACCCCGCTCCAGCAATGGACGCATAACGGCAACTAACCAGTCCAGCCCTTTCTGTTCCACCATGCGCCCGATAAAGCCCAACAGGGGTGCGTCACCTGTCTTCAGGGCCAATTGATCCTGTAGCCGGGCCTTGCAGAGCAATTTGTTTTCAAGGTGACCTGAGCCGTAGTGGAACTCAAGATATGGATCGTCTTCAGGATTCCATACGCCCGTATCAATTCCGTTAAGAATTCCAGACAATCGCTCGCGGCGGTGCCTGAGCAGTCCATCCAGACCATATCCATAATCTGGTGTCTGAATCTCGCGAGCATAGCGCGGGCTCACCGTGGTAATTCTGTCACTGAACACCAGACCACCTTTGATAAACGAAAGCTGGCCGTGAAATTCAAGTTCGTGCATATTCCAGAGCGAATCCGGCAAGCCCAGAGCACGGAATATTTCGTGGGGGAACAGACCCTGGTAGGCAAGATTGTGGACGGTGAATACCGTGCCTGGCCGGCTTCGATGATGCTCCAGAAAAACCGGAATCAGTCCCGTTTGCCAATCATTGCAATGCACGATATCAGGCACCCACTGGATGCCTGCCTGGCCAAGTGCAATCTGCGCTGCAACCCGGCAAAACAATTCGTAGCGCTGAGCGTTGTCCCACCAGTCTTCCCCCCTGCCGTTCTGATAAGGGTTCCCCGGGCGATCAAACAGAGCAGGGCAGTCAACCAGCCATAAGGTGACAGCACTTCCGGGCGGCCGGGTTTGCCAGAGACTCACGCTGTAGTCATCAACCTGAATGCGAGCTTTGCGCAACGCACTTCCTTTGCGTGCCGCTTCCATGGCTGCAGGGTAACCAGGCAGAAGGATATGCACATCGTATTCGAGACGACAAAGCGCTTCTGGCAGACTCGCCGACACATCGGCAAGCCCACCGGTTTTTACCAGAGGATAAAGTTCACTTGTGGCGAAAAGTATCCGAATCACTCGTCTGGTTCCTTTGCTACCGGATCCGCCCCCTTACTCAGCACAATCGCGCCCAGGGGAGGCAAAGTAAGCTCAACCGACCAGTCCCGTGTCATCCAGGGCTGATCGCAGGCTTGAACCGGAAAGGGGTTGCCAAGATTGCTGCCTCCGTAGTACTCGGAATCGGAGTTGAATATCTCACACCAAAGGCCACCGGATGGCACTCCAATCCGGTAATGATGGCGGGGAATGGGGGTAAAGTTCACCACAATAACCGTGGTCTCGCCCTCGGATTTGCGTACAAAACTGATCACCGACTGGGGCGAATCGTGGCAATCAATCCATTCAAAACCATGGGATTTATGGCTTTGCCCATAGAGAGATATTTCCCGGCGGTAAAGGCCATTCAGATCCTGCACCAGCCGCTTAAGCCCCTGGTGCTCTGGATATTGCAGCAGGCTCCAGTCAAGCTCCCGGGATTCGCTCCATTCGCGGCGCTGGCCAAACTCCCCCCCCATAAACAGCAGCTTTGCTCCCGGGTACGTGAACAGATAAGTAAAAAGCAGCCGTAACGAGGCTCGTTGCTGCCATTCATCACCAGGCATTTTGTTGATCAGGCTGCCCTTGCCATGCACAACCTCATCATGAGAAAGCGGCAGAAGGAAGTTTTCAGAAAAAGCATAGATCAGCCCGAACGTGAGCTTATCGTGATGGTATTGGCGGTAAACCGGATCCTGTTGCAGGTAATCCAGCGTGTCGTGCATCCAGCCCATGTTCCATTTCAGATTAAAACCGAGCCCGCCGGTTTCCGGTGGTCGGGTCACACCGGGCCAGGATGTAGATTCTTCTGCGCAGATCAAGGTTCCCGGAAACCGACTCTGGCAAACCTGGTTCAGCTCCCGTAGAAAATCAATAGCCTCCAGGTTTTCGTGACCACCATAGGCATTTGGTATCCACTCGCCATCTTTGCGGGAGTAATTGAGGTAAAGCATGGAGGCTACTGCGTCTACACGCAGCCCGTCGATATGGAAGGCATCCAGCCAGAAAAGGGCGCTGCCAATGAGGAAGTTCTTTACCTCGTTGCGCCCATAATTGTAGATCAGCGTACCCCAGTCCTGATGCCGGCCCTTGCGTGGATCTTCATGCTCGTAAAGTGCTGTACCGTCGAAAAGAGCGAGTGCGTGATCATCGGTAGGGAAGTGGCCGGGCACCCAGTCCAGAATGACACCTATGCTGTGACGGTGGCAGAGATCGATCAGATAGCGAAGGTCATCGGGGTTCCCGAACCGGCTCGTGGGGGCAAAGTATCCTGTGGTCTGGTAACCCCAGGATTCATCAAGCGGATGTTCCGTTACAGGCAATAACTCAACGTGTGTGAAGCCCATTTCCAGAACGTAGGGCACAAGTTGATCCGCAAATTCCCGATAGTTCAGCCACCGCCCGGAACCATGGTGACGCCAGGATGCGATATGAACTTCGTAAATCGAGATCGGCGAATGTTGCCAGCTCCAAAGCGCTCTGCGAGAGAGCCAGTCGCCATCAGTCCAGTCGAAATCCCCTGATTGTGTGACAACAGAAGCAGTCGAAGGCCGCAACTCAAACGCCTGGCCATAAGGATCGGTTTTGAGCAGATGCTGACCTGAAACGCTAGAAATAGAAAACTTGTAGAGAGCGCCAACCGCAACGTCGGGCACAAAAAGCGACCAGACCCCGGTGCCTTCGTGGAGCTCCATTGGATGAACACCGGGTTGCCAGTGGTTGAAATCGCCCACCACATCCACGCTTCTCGCGTTCGGAGCCCAGACCGCAAAGCCAACGCCATAACAATTTCCCTGCTGGCACAAATGAGCACCCAGCACGTTATAAATATGCCAATGACGGCCTTCCGAGAAGCTCCGGAGGTCAGAGTTGCTGAGGATAGGGCTTTGCATAACCACAAAGACTCCGTATGAAAGAGGCTTTGCCAGGAGCCATATACACAGCCCGCAGGCTTGTGCGAAATTTGCGCTAGGAATTCCTGACTGTGAACTACTATTATCAGAGTAGTCAAAATTGTCCCGGAATTCTTGGAATTCCACTGCACACAGCTAAACAAACATCTGAATATTTCAGGGTAACAGCAATGCAAACGGCCAAGCGCTACGTCAGTCGTCTGACCCGACACACCCTCGCCCTGGTTCTTGCCGGTGGACGGGGCTCCCGCCTTTATGACCTCACCAAATGGCGAGCAAAGCCCGCGGTTCCATTTGGTGGCAAATTCAGGATCATCGATTTTCCCCTTTCCAACTGCATTAACTCGGGAATCGGCCAGGTAGGAGTGATCACGCAGTACAAATCACACTCGCTGATGCGCCATATTCAGCGGGGGTGGGGGTTTATGCGCAGTGAGCTGGATGAGTTTGTCGAGCTGCTGCCGGCCCAGCAACGGATTGAGACATCCTGGTATGAGGGTACGGCTGACGCAGTATTGCAAAACCTAGACATCATTCGTGGCCACAAGCCCGAATATGTTCTGATCCTTGCCGGCGACCATGTCTATAAAATGGACTATGCCACCATGCTTGCAGCGCATGTTGAAAGCGGCGCTGATATCACCGTTGGCTGTATCGAGGTGCCCATCGACGAAGCTTGTGCATTCGGGGTGATGTCTGTTGACGACGAACTGCGCATCACTGAATTTGTCGAAAAACCCGAGCATCCGCGGCCAATGCCTGGGAGCCCGGGCAAGGCTCTGGCATCCATGGGTATCTATGTATTCAGCGCCGAGATTCTGTTTGATGAACTGACCACAGACCACGAACTACTGGATGGCAGTTCGTCCCACGATTTCGGTAGGGATATCATTCCGTCGGTTATCAAACGTCTCCGCGTTATGGCTTTTCCGTTCCGGGATCCGATACATAATAAGCCTGCCTACTGGCGGGATGTCGGAACCATTGATGCTCTGTGGCAGGCCAATCTTGAGCTGATCGGTGTGAGCCCTGAACTCAACCTTTATGACTCACACTGGCCGATCTGGACCTATCAGGAGCAGTTGCCCCCGGCAAAATTTGTTTTTGACGATGATGATCGCCGTGGAATGGCTGTTGATTCGATGGTCGCCGGTGGCTCTATTATATCCGGTTCCACAGTTCGTCATTCCCTTATTTTTTCGCAGGTTACCGTGCATTCTTACAGTGAGGTCTCATATTCTGTCATCTTCCCGGACGTGGAAATTGGCCGTCACTGTCATATTCGCAATGCCGTAATTGACCGAGGTTGCCGAATTCCGGATAACAGCCGGATCGGGTTTGATGAAACAGAAGACCGTAGCCGCTTCCACGTCTCTCCTAAAGGTATTGTTCTGGTGACCCCCGAAATGCTCGGACAGGATTATCCCCATGGTCTCTGACATCAGAATCCCCGTAGTTCTGTGCTGGCATATGCACCAACCCTGTTATCAGGACCTGAGTACCGGCGAGTTTCTGTTTCCCTGGGTGTATCTGCATAGCATCAAAGACTACAGCGACATGGCGGCCCACATTGAAAGCCAGCCAGCCGCCCGAGCTGTTGTGAACTTTGCACCGACACTGCTGGAACAGATCGAGACGTATTTACTACAGATTGAGCAATGGCGGTATGGGATAGGAGAGATTGGGGACCCTTTGCTGGCCGCACTGGTTTCCCAGGCACTGCCCGAAGCCGGTACGCCAGCCTTTATCGATCTTATGGAGAAATGCCTTAGAGCTAACCCAGAGCGCATTATCCAGCGCTATCCCGCATTCGCCAGGCTGGCCGAACTGGCAAGGCTCTATCGCAAAAAAACCGAGCTACAAGGCTATATGTCAGAGGCTTTTCTGGCCGATCTGCTGGTCTGGTATCATCTCGGTTGGATGGGTGAAACCATTCGCCTTGAAAATCAGTGCATAAAGAGCCTTCAGGAAAAAGGGCAAAAATTTACGCTTGAAGACCGCAGAGCGTTGCTGAATGTTATCTTCGAAGTGCTTGCCGGCATCGGGCCAAGGTACCGAAAACTCGCACACAATGGGCAGGTGGAGCTCTCTGTAAGCCCATACAGCCACCCGATGATCCCCTTACTTCTTGATCCGGAATCTGCAAGGGAAGCCTTGCCTGAGGTCATTTTGCCTATCCACGCCCGATACCCCGGTGGTGAACAAAGGGTTGACTGGCAACTCCAGCAAGCAAGAACCGTTTTCCAGCGTTTCTTCGGTATTGAACCGGTCGGATGCTGGGCCTCAGAGGGGGGCGTGAGCCAGAGCACTCTGAACTTTCTCGAGCGTCATGATTTCCGCTGGACCGCCAGCGGGGATTCCGTTCTTCAAAACAGCCTCGAGCGCGCAGCAAACCATTCGCCAGAAGTGAAGTGGCTTGAAGATTGTGGCATCCATCAGCCTTATACCTTCGGAGACTCCGGTACGACCGTTTTCTTCCGGGATGACGCACTTTCCGACCTGATCGGTTTCACCTATTCAGACTGGCACGCAAAAGACGCCGTCGCGGACCTGGTTTATCACATGGAAAACATCGCCAGTTCCGGCAAGCCAGAGACCGTCATTTCGATCATTATGGATGGTGAAAACGCCTGGGAATACTATCCCGAGAATGGATTTCATTTTCTCAGCGAACTCTATCGGGTTTTGGCGAATCATCCCCGGCTTAAACTCACTACCTTTCAAGACCTGACAGACGAGCCACCCGCCAAACCTTCCAACCTTCCATATCTGGTTGCCGGAAGCTGGATCTACGGCACGTTTTCAACGTGGATTGGCGATCCGGCCAAGAACCGTGCCTGGGATCTTCTTTGTGAGGCAAAAACCCATTACGATCAGGTGATGGCAGAAGGGGGACTTGGCACCGAACAAACAGAAACCGCGCAGAAGCAATTGGCTATTTGCGAAGGGTCTGACTGGTTCTGGTGGTTCGGAGATTACAATCCGACGCAGGTTGTCCGCGATTTTGAAGATCTCTACCGCCGACACCTGGTGAATCTGTATGAGCTCATTGGTTATCCTGCCCCCGCTTCGGTTTTCCTGCCATTCAGTCAAAACAGCCGCCTTAATGATCAGCAGGTCGAACGAAGCACTATGCGGCGAGGGCACGAGAAGGGCGGAGCTGCATGACACAACTGATCATGGATGATCTATTCAGTACCCGCCGGGCCGGGGTTTTGTTGCACCCCACTTGCCTGCAAAGCAGGTGGGGTGTGCTCGGTTCAAGTGCACGTCAATTTTTGGATTTTCTCGCCGACAGCGGTATGCATGTATGGCAAACATTGCCCATAGGCCCGACACACGGCGACTTGTCCCCGTATCAGTCTCTGAGTGCCCACGCAGGAAACACGCATTTTATCGATCTTGAAGAATTGATTCCTGATGGTCTGATTGCTGCTGATGAGCTCTCGGGCTCCGGAGATACGCAAACACGCGAGCAGATGCTCGGCATTGCCAGTCAACGGTTTTTTGAGCGCAAAAACAACGAGACCGAGCTGAACCAGGCGGACTACTTGCAATTCTGCCAGGCCAACGAGCATTGGCTTGGGGAATTTTCTCTGTTTTGCGCCATCAGAGAAGCACACCCCGGATCAGTCTGGCTTGAGTGGCCACAGGCACTTCGGGACAGGGCCCCACAGTCATTACGGCACTTTGCCGGGGAAAATCCGGAAACACTTCGCCGGATAAGGTTTGAGCAGTATTTGTTCCATCATCAGTGGCACAAAATACGTGAGTACGCGCGTGAGCGAGACATACTTCTGTTTGGAGATATTCCCATTTTCGTAGCCCAAGACAGCGCAGATGTCTGGGCAAACCGTGATCTGTTCAAACTCGACAGAGAGGGCAAGCCAACCGTTGTTGCCGGTGTCCCGCCGGACTATTTTTGCTCGGAGGGGCAACACTGGGGAAATCCGCTCTATGACTGGGACGTCATGTCTGAGAATGGGTTCCAGTGGTGGCTCGAAAGACTGAACAGCCAGAGCCAACTGTTTGATCTGATACGCATTGATCACTTCCGGGGGCTGCAGGCATATTGGGAAATTCCTGCCGACCGGCCGGAACCCCGGAATGGCTATTGGGTGCCTGGCCCCGCAGATCGCTTTCTTGAAGCCTGCTTCAACCGGTTCCCGGGCTTGCCACTGGTGGCGGAAAACCTGGGAGTCATCGGCGAAGATGTCGAACAATTGAGGAAACGGTTCGATATGCCTGGCATGACGGTTATGCAGTTCGGATTTGATGGCAGCCCGGACAACCCCCACCTTCTGCGCAATCATCAGCTCCGGAATCTGGTTTATACCGGCACCCATGATAACGACACAACCCTCGGCTGGTATCAAAGCCTGGACGAACATACCCGCTATAACGTGGATCAAGGCCTGAAGGGCTATGGTGACGACATGCCCTGGCCAGTCATCCGGGCCGTCTTTGACTCAGCGAGCGCCCTGGCCATGATTCCGATGCAGGATCTTCTGGGGCTGGGAACCGATGCCCGGTTCAACACCCCTGGTACCATTATTAACAACTGGGTTTGGCAGCTGGATCAGAATTTGTGTTCGCCAAAGCTCGCAAACAAAATCCGGATGCTTGCCTCGCATTACAACCGTCTTGCCTGATGCATTGTTCATTTTTTGACCGCAATCAATTTGTAGCATCAGTTAGTGATAGATACTGAGAAAACAATTGCCCGTTCAGGCCTTCTTTGGGTTCAAGGGGAATACATGGAACACAGACTCAGTAAACGCATACCTAGCAAGCTTAAGCTCCTGATATATAGACGCGGGATACCCATTGCAACCGGGCAAATCTGCGATGTTTCAAAGCGCGGGCTATTCATTGCGACCGACTACCTGGACATTCAACTGAACCAGACGTTGGAAATTGAATTCCAGGTTCCAGAAAAGTCAGAGAAAAGGTATGTCCGCCTTAAAGCTTATGTCGTGCGCAAGATTGATAAGGGTTTAGGACTGGATTTTGGCGAAGCAAATGGCGACTCTTTTGCTATTTCGTCACTCATGCACTATCTCGATAAGCACCAGATGCCCGGCCCTCATTTTTCTGCTCTGAAGCAGGGTTAACAAAATTTCTTTCACGTCTCACACAGGATCAGCTCTGTGACTCTGGCAGCCTATACACCGAGATCTTTGCCAGAGTCACTGGCGGGTCTGTTTTCACTTGCACTCGATCTACGCTGGAGCTGGCATCACGGCAGTGATGTGCTTTGGCGTGCGCTGGAGGCCGAAACCTGGGACAGCACGAAAAATGCCTGGCTGGTGCTCAACAGTGTTTCCGGCGAACGCATGGCAGAACTTGCAGAAGATCCCGAATTCCTCAGGCAATACCAGCAGCAAATCCAGGCCCACGATGAATTTATCCACGCTGGAACCTGGTATTCAAACGAGTGCTCCGGAAGTCTTGAAAACGGTATAGCCTATTTCTGTATGGAGTACGGACTCAGTGAGTGTCTGCCGCTATATAGCGGCGGGCTCGGCGTTCTGGCAGGTGATTTTCTCAAGGCATCCAGTGATCTGGGGGTGCCCGTTATTGCCGTTGGCCTGCTTTATCAGCAAGGCTACTTTCGCCAGGCCCTAAATCCCGACGGCGATCAACTCGAATTTTATCCCTACAACGATCCAACCATGCTTCCCGTTTCACCACTGAGAGACGAGGATGGTCAATGGCAGCGGGTAACGGTACCTTTTCCCGGGAGGGACATTCGGCTGCGAGCCTGGAAAGCTCAGGTCGGGCGCTGTCAACTGCTTTTGCTGGATAGTAACGACCCTCGTAACGAACCCGGAGACCGTGGTATCACCAGCGAGCTCTATAGCGGTGACCCAGAGAAGCGCTTGCAGCAGGAAATGGTTCTTGGCATCGGGGGCTGGCGACTGCTCAGACAGATAAATATTCAACCGACCATCTGCCACCTTAACGAGGGCCATTGTGCATTTGCACTCATTGAACGCGCACTGAGCTGGCAAGTTGATCACCAAGCCGATTTTGAAACTGCCCGCACTGCCAACCGGCCAACGAATCTGTTTACCACGCACACATCCGTGGCAGCGGGGTTCGATGTGTTTCCGGAACCCCTTATAAAACTGTATGCAGAACCTTGGCTATCGGGCACTCAGTTGACACCCCAACGCCTCTTGGCACTGGGGGGCCGCAATGTCACCAGCTCCGAATCACAACACACAGGTTCGCTGAACATGGCTTGGCTGGCCCTCAACATGAGCGGGCGTGTAAACGGTGTCAGCAGGATTCATCAAAAGGTAACGCAAGCCATTTTTCAGCCATTCTTTCCGCGCTGGCCCGCTGAAGACATCCCCGCAGGATACGTAACCAACGGTGTTCACACGCCCAGTTGGGATTCGCCGGAATCCGACGCTATCTGGACGCGGGCCTGTGGCAAAGACCGTTGGTGTAAGCCGCTGCTGCAAAGCTGCCCGATGACGGACATCTCCGATCAGGATCTCTGGGCTATGCGACTGGCCCAACGCTCACGGCTCATTCATTATCTTCGGCAACGATTGACCAGTCAGCATTGTGAGCACGATGCAGCCGCTAATTCAGAAAAAGAGCAGACAGCAGCCTGCGGCTTACTTCTCGATAATGAAACGCTAACTCTCGGTTTTGCAAGGCGTTTTACAGAATATAAACGCCCGGACCTTCTCCTCAAAGACGAAGAGCGCCTCGTGCGGATGCTCACTGACCGGGACCGACCACTACAGATCGTTCTAGCCGGTAAAGCTCATCCCCATGACAGCCGTGGTAAACAACTGATCAAACGCTGGAAACAGTTTTCCCGCCGGCCAGAGGTTCAGGGCAAAATTGTTTTCGTCGAAGACTACGATCTTGGCGTTGCCAGCCAACTGGTGCAGGGCGTTGACGTGTGGCTGAACTGCCCCAGACACCCCTGGGAAGCCTGTGGCACCAGCGGCATGAAAGTACTGGTGAATGGCGGTCTGAATCTCTCTCAATACGATGGCTGGTGGGCTGAAGCCTGGACTGACGAGGTGGGCTGGGCTATTCGCCCTGAAGCTTCATTTGAAGAGCTCGAAAATTCCGACAAGCACGATGAGGATGACGCACGGGAACTCTATGGGATTTTGGAACAACAGGTTATTCCCGAGTTCTATGAGTTAGATCATGATGGATTACCCAAGGAATGGATGAAACGAATGCGCGCAAGTATGGACCAGTTAACGGCGACATATTCGGCGAACCGGATGGTTCGGGAGTATGTAGAGGCCTTCTATCAGCCAATGGTAGCTCTGGGGCACCAACGGCAACCCGAAGTGGCAGGCGGAATTGTCCAGGAGTATCGTGAGATCGAAAAACACTGGCCAAAATTACGCTTCAGTGCAGTCAACATGCAGGAGTCGGAAGGCCTACAAACGTATACCGTAGACGCGTATCTGGATGGCATTCCCGAACCCCGAATTGCGGTTGAGTTAGTGGCGGAAGCATCGGAATATGGCCCACGGACTCTGGCTAAAATGGAAATGAAATTCGCGCGCAGTGGATCTGGCCATGGATTTGTCTACGAGTGCACTGTGCCGGCCAGGCCGGACGGGCATTACACACCAAGGCTGCGCCTGAAAGATGAACGCCTGAACCTGCCGTTGGAAAACCCTTCAATACTCTGGCTCCAATAGCATTACAGTTTCGCTGGCGTTGAGCTAGCTGCGCCAGAAGGCCGGTGAGAGCACAATTACAACACTCAGAATTTCCAGCCGCCCCATAAGCATACCGACTGCCAGGATCCACTTGGCGGGATCGGGCAGGGGGCCAAAGTTCCCCGCAGGGCCGATGATGTCACCCAAGCCGGGCCCGACGTTGGTCAATGCGGTAAGCGCACCGGACAAAGATGTTATGAAGTCCAGCTGCATAGCGGCCAGAGATACGGTGATCAGTAACAAGCACAGCAGGAAAATAAAGGTATAGGCAATCATCGAAGCGATAATATCGTCACTCACTGCCCGGCCATTGTAGTTACGGGACAGCACAGCTCGCGGGTGTAGCAACCGGATCATCTGCTCACGAAGCACAATCAGCGAAAGCTGAAAGCGGAAAATCTTCATGCCGCCTGAGGTAGAGCCGGAACACCCGCCGATAAACATCAGGAAGAAAAACAGTACAAACGCCAGAGGTCCCCAGGCCGAATAGTCCTCTGAAGCGTAACCGGTTGTCGTAACCACAGACGTGACATTAAACAGCGTCGCAACGTAATTATGTAGAGGGTTGAAAGGTACCGGAGACACAGCCCATCGGTAAAGCGTGAGAAGAGCAGGCACCACAAGCAGTATGGTTATAAACATCCGGACCTGCTGATCCCTGAACAGCACCCAACGCTGGCCGTGTAACTCCCTCACAAAAAGAAAGAACGGCAAGCTGCCGATGATCATGAAAAGTGAAGCTTCCATCAGTATCAGATCATTGAACTTGCCCATGGACAGATCCGAGGTAGAAAACCCCCCGGTAGCAATACTCGTTAACCCGTGGTTAAACGCATCGAACAATGTCATGCCCGACAGCCAGTATGTGACTACGGCAATAGTCGAGAACCCCAGATAGACAAAAAGCAGTCCCCGACTGAGAGTTTTCATTCTGGGAAGGGCTTTGTCTGTCCATTCCGAGGATTCAGTGGCAAACAGCCGCATACCGCCAACACGCAGGAACGGCAGTACCGCCACGAACATGCCGATAATCCCGATACCACCTATCCACTGCAGAATAGAACGCCAGAGAAGCAGATCTCTGTCCATGGTGTCCAGGCCGCTGAACACAGTCGCACCTGTTGTGGTAATACCGGAAGCTCCCTCAAAAAATGCATCCGCAGCTGAGATGCCATAGTCACTGAGGTAAAAGGGAAGGGCAGAGAGCAGAGCTATGATGAACCAGGAGGACACCGTAAGTACGAACATGTACCGTGGCTTTAGATCGCGGGGGTGGCGATAAGTGGATGCAATACCCAGCAGGCCAATGCCGAAGACAATGACTGCAGATTCGACAAACGGTACCGCATTCGGCGCTTCAGAGCCGAGCAGCAAAAATACCGGTAGTGTCATGAATATGCTTAACAGCACAAACATAACGCTTACAATAAAAACGACAGGGTAGAGGTTTCTCAATGGATGCCCGAGCTAGCTGAACCTAGAGACGGCGTCAGAATACCTGTGGGGGAACTCATCCGCAAGGCAACTGGCGGCCAGCGGTTTATTAAGCGGGCATTAAAACACCGTCAGTAAACGCGTAATCGCGGTGCTCGATGTAGAAAATTCGTGCGGATTGATGCAGTCTCAGTAACTGATAGCAATCCGACCGACGCGGGAACCCAACGTTTGAACCACCTCGCCCATCTCTTCCTTGCACCGAACTCGCCCGAAGCGCGAGTAGGCAGCCTTCTTGGGGATTTCACCCGGGGAGTGGATCTGGCCGCGCTCCCAGATTCCGTAAGGCTGGGTGTTCGCCACCACCTGGCGGTAGACAGTTTTACCGACAAACACCCCGATGTACTGGCAAGCAAGCGGCTTTTTTCCGCTCAGCGGCGCAGGTTTGCGGGTGTTGCTCTGGATATTCTGTATGACCACTTCCTTCTGCTCCATTGGAGCGAGTTTACCGATGCCGACCAGAACACCTTTATAAAAGACGTTTACACCGAACTGCAGGCTAACGAAGACCTGATGACGCCCGTTATGAGCAGAACGACACGGCACATGGTGTCTCACGACTGGTTTGGGTCGTACCGCGACCTCGACAACATCGGTTATGCGCTGGACAGGGTAGCCGCGCGTATCCGGTTTCAAAATTCGTTTGCGGGCATTATTGACGAAATACGGCCAGTTCACTCAGAACTTGAAGAACGTTTCCTATCATTTTTCCCGGATTTACAGGAATTTGCAGGAGGAATTGAATGAAGTTTGCGATCCCTTTTTTACTCGCTACAGCTCTCATCATACCAACAGCGGCATTCGCAGAAGCAGCGCCCAAAAGCGAAGCTTCGGCCCCCGAGACGCTCGGCTTCGTGGAGTGGATTGTGATGAACGATACTGGTCTGAGACTTAAAGCGCGATTGGATACCGGTGCAAAAACCTCGTCGCTGCACGCAGTGAATGTAGAAGAGTTCAAGCAAGATGATCAGAAATGGGTCAAATTCCAGATTCCACTGGCGGACCACAAAGATCAACCCGCTGAAGGTGATATTGACCACGAAGAGATCATTCTTGAACTTGAGCGGCCGGTAGAGCGCACCGTCCTTATAAAACGTAAAGGCGCACCATCGCAGAGACGTTACGTCGTTATGATGGATTTCTGCATTGCTGGCACCAGCCACAAAACCCAGTTTTCACTGACGGATCGCGGTAACTTTTCATACCCAGTCCTGCTCGGGCGCCGGTTTATGCGGGACGACAACATACTAATTGACTCAGCAGACAGCTTTATCGCCAACAAGGAATGCGAGTACATGAGCCTGGAGGAGTTGGTCGAGCAGCATCAGGCAAAAGTCATCCAGGCTGACAATACGAAGTAATCAATGGGCGTGCTGTGCCAAAAAATCTCTGACCAGCTCCGTAACCACTGCTGGTTTATCTCTGTGAGGGACGTGCCCACACGCTCTCAACAGTTCCATCACACAAGGGCCGGCCGGCAGGGATGTGTATAGTTCCGGGTGCGCGACCGAGCCGAACTCGTCGTCCTCACCGTGAATGGCCAAAACAGGGCAGTTAACCCGGGCCAAGGTCTCATGCAAGGTCCAATGTTGAAAGTCTTCTGAAAGCCAGGTATCGGTCCAGGCTCGCAGAACCCAGGCCGCCTTTTCACCGTGATACTTTTTAAGCCGGTTTATCTGGCCGTCTTGCGCAAAAACCTGTTCTGCGTCCCGAATACCTTCCACCGTACGATCCTCAACAAACGCCTGGGCCGCTTCAGTAATGAGCGCAACACAGTGATCGGGGAACGTAGCCGCGCACACCGCCGCCATGGCCCCACCAACGCTGTGCCCAAAGGCGATAAAGTCTTCTATGCCAAGCTCTGCGCAGATTGCCGTGAACGGACCGTGCGCTTCGTTAATAATAAAGTCCGCTTCCAGTTTATCCGTCCGGGCATACGAGCGCCCAAACCCGGCCCGGTCGTACGCGATGACATGGCGACCAAGAGAAAACGCGAGATGTTCAGGAAAATCACGCCACAGCTCAACGCTTCCGAGAGAGTCATGAAAGAGCACGACAGGTGCGATGTCAGAAGAGCTGGAGCTTGCAGCAGGCGTCCAGCTCTTTACATAGAGGTTACCGGCAAAGGTAGAAACATAGCGTTCGTGGGTCGAGATCGAAGGCATTGGTCTTTGATTCCTGTCAGGAGCATATGATCAGAGAGCAAGATAGTTCAGGACTGACTGGGATGGAAGGAATGGATGGACTACCATGTATTCGGCTGAATCTGTCCTGATTATTTATGAGTACACTGATGTGTCATTTTTGAACCTTTCTTTGTTATCAGCTTTTATTCCAACCTTTTTTGTAGTCTCGATCACACCCGGTATGTGTATGACTCTGGCATTGTCGCTGGGTATAACCATAGGCGTGCGCCGCGCAATGTGGATGATGGCAGGGGAGTTGGTTGGCGTGGGCATAGTCGCGGCCACCTCCGCCGTAGGTGTCGCTACTTTTATGCTGCGTTATCCGACAGCGTTTGAGCTCTTCAAATACGCCGGTGGTGCCTATCTGATCTGGCTGGGAATTCAGATGTGGCGTTCCCGAGGCAAGATGGCTATGCCCGAAGATAACGCGGAACCAATTACAGCATCACGCTGGCAGTTGGCAGCCCAGGGCTTTATTACAGCGGTTGCCAACCCTAAAGGCTGGGCCTTTTTCGTCGTATTATTGCCACCGTTTATTGATAGCACGCTGCCTATAACGCCACAACTGAGTGCGTTGGTAATCATTATCCTCACGCTGGAGTTTATCTGCCTGCAACTATATGCCCACGGCGGTCGCACATTGCGCCGTGCGCTGAAAAAGGGGGGTAGTGTTCGCCTGGCCAACCGGATTTCCGGGAGCTTGATGATGCTGGTGGGGGTGTGGCTTGCATTTGGTTAGTGGTTTTTTGGTATTTTAAAGGCTCTCTTTAGCAAGAATGTCATTAGACTAGATGGACGGATTTATCGGTATCACAGTTGAATTCACGCAACCCATTCAACACCGTTATGCCTTCCAGCTGCATAGTCACTGATATTGTTCAGTGTGATATGTGCGATAGCATTCAGTGCCTCGCGGGTGAAGAAGGCTTGATGCCCCGTAATAATAACGTTGGGAAAAGTCAGTAGACGGGCGAAGACATCATCCTGCAAAAGCATATTGGAGTTATCCTCAAAAAACAGATCTGCCTCTTCTTCATAGACATCCAGACCCAGATAGCCTAGTTGCCCTGACTTCAACGCATTGATCACAGCAGGAGTATCAATAAGCCCACCACGGCTGGTATTTATCAGCATGGCTCCGGGTTTCATCTGACCTATGGTCGCTGCGTTAATCAGGTGATGAGTCGCCGGAACCAACGGACAATGCAGGCTGATGATGTCTGACCGGGCAAAGAGTTGATCGTTTTCGACATAGTCAACAATACCCTCGAGATCCGGATTTTCATGAGGGTCGCTCGCAATAACCTGACACCCGAACCCGGTCATAATCCGCGCAAAAACCGCGCCGATCTTGCCGGAACCAGCCATCCCGACTGTTTTGCCGTAAAGGTCAAAACCGAGCAGGCCGCTGAGTGCGTAGTCGTTCTCGCGAACCCGATTATAGGCACGGTGCAGATTACGGTTAAGGCCGAGTATCAAAGCGACAGCATGCTCGGCCACCGCATGGGGAGAATACTCAGGTACTCGGGCGACCCTGATACCCGCAGCTTTGGCTGCCTCCAGATCGACATTGTTGAACCCGGCACAACGCATGGCAATTAAGCCGACCCCGCAATCGGCCAGAATACCGATAGT
Organism: Marinobacter antarcticus; assembly: GCF_900142385.1. NCBI lineage: Bacteria > Pseudomonadati > Pseudomonadota > Gammaproteobacteria > Pseudomonadales > Marinobacteraceae > Marinobacter > Marinobacter antarcticus. The sequence continues at coordinate 513,722 of NZ_FRAQ01000002.1, read as the reverse complement.
CTCACTATTCAGGGTGTCATTTACAAAGCAGCAAACCGCCTCAAAGCCACAGCACAAAATTGCCGTCTGGGGCGTCAGGTGAGGTTCGAAGTAGACCAGCTCGTGGCCACCGTGATTCGCCTGATTTGCCTGATTGGTCGGATCAAAATGTTCTCTGTCATAGGATTTGGCGGAAAACACTGCAACTTTCATAGTGAATGTCCATTTTGGGCAATAAGGTAACCCTATGCCTGCATGAATCAAATATAGACTGCGGCTTAAAAAGTCGGGGGTTTTTAGCAGTTAAACCAGTTTCACGATAAGGGATATAGAGTATTGCTGTGGAAGGAAATCAGGTGAGTGGCCAATACCAGATTGCCTGGTTTCCCGTTGGGAAACCAGGCGCACAAAGCCTAATCTTTAAACATAGAAATCCAGATCTTCCTGGGCTTTCAGCAGGTCCCGCATCTTGATGGGGTCGTCACCTGAGAAGAAGATCAGGCCCCAATGCGTTCCGAAGGCTGACCGGTCAGGCACTGTCTCTTCTGTCGGCGCGACCAGTTCGTGAGACTCGAAGTAGGGGTGATTAATCGTTTCACTGGGCATTTCCAGCTTACTAACCACACGACGTCTTGGATACACACCGAAGCAACCGGCGTAGCATTTCGCGTCGACCACTTCACGAGGGAAGAAGGCCGCGACTTCCTCTTTCGTGCTCTTGGGATCAAACACCAACATGGAAGCCTGGTACGCACTGAATCCGTAGGCCTTTTCAATAAGCTCAAAAGCCTTGAACCCGGGCGGACGATACGCAACTTCGCCAAAGTACATCTCGCCGTCAGCAGTAACGAAGTACTCGGGATGAATCATACCGAATTTGATATCGAAGGTTTTGATCAGCAGTTCGATCTGCTTGGTGATCGCGTTACGCCAGCTCTCGAGTTGCTCGGTAGCGGGCACGAACACCGAATAGCCCAGAGTTACATATTCAGAAATATTCAAAAACTGGATCTTGCCATCGTGGATCCAGGCTTCGACAGCGAACTCCCAGCCATCCAGATGACTTTCCATCAGCAGGGGGTATTCTTCCTGCGGAATGAGATCAATTTCTTCCATTTTGCGAATCATTCGATGGCCAAGGCAACCGGCCTTATCGAATGCTTTGACGTGAATAGGGTCGTCCGGGTCACCATCAAGTTTGAGCAGTGTCTGGTTGACGCGCTTCATGAAACGAACGATGTCTTCCTTCTCGTGCGCCTCCTCGAAAATCCCGACGCGAATACCGCCAAGCTGCGCACGGCGCTTCATCAGAGCCTTGTCGCGGAACAGAATAGACTGGCCGTACATCCGGGGGCTATCCATCAGGACCGAGTTGATGGCACCAGACCACTCGACGGTTTCCTCGAACAACGGTATGGCGACATCGACACCTTCTTCCTTCAGCCTTTTAGCAATATCCATGGAGCGATCATTGAGACGGATAAAATCCCATGGGATGAAAGGTATCTTGTTTGCAGTACAGAAATCCGCAGCCCAGTCAGGTGCAACCACGATATAGCGTCGATCAAACTTCTGCGCGGCCTTGATCGCATTGACGCTCCAGCCAAGCAGGGCGATGTATCCTTTGTTAGGATCTTTGGGCGTCTCGGTACCTTTAACCGAGTCCATGTCCGGATCGAGCCAGGCTGCTACCTCTGAGGGTAACTCTTTCTCAGATGTCATTGACATTCGATGTTCTCCTTGCTGGTTTGTCCAGAAAAAATGGGCTGAGTTTGAAGCGTAAAATGTAAACCGCCGTGTATAAAGAGCAGCTAGGCATTTTCGCTTGTGAGGGGATCGAGTGACCAGAAGCGAAGCGAGACACTTGAATTAGTAACGTTCTCCCTGCGCAGTTATATAAGGCCATTGGTTGCAACCCTCACCTTTAATATAGACGGTATGGTAACAAATTGAAACGAATGCGCCGGAATCGGTTGCTTCCGTAACGCCTTAAGAGCATCTTTGGGCGAGCCCGAGAAGCCCTTTGAGCAGGCAAGGAAAATAGTGTGACGATTACCAGTTTTACCAAAGATATTAATGCTTTAGTTGCAAGTTTTGACGAGGCGCTGGAACAGCTGGCGTTTGCCCGCCGGACCGTTCCGTTGGCGCGTAACACCGAGGTACTGAAGGCGGCACTTAGGGTTATGGAAGTTCCCGAAGGGCTGGACGCGCTGTACGCCCGAGTACCGTCTATGGAATCCAAGGGCGTATTTACCAATGGAGATTGGGGCCAACCAGCAATCCTGAGACCCGCGATCGCCGTGCGAACGCTACGCCAGGGAGCGCCGGACTACACCGCCATCGAAGCCCTGAGTGAGCTTCGCCTGCTTGCTGTGGCCATGGGTGATTATCGCCATCCCGGCATTTCAGCAGAGCAAGCCAGAAACTTTCTGGCTCAGGTGACGGCATTGAATCTGGACCTGCTGTCAGGCCAGATGAGCGAAGCGGACAGGGAGCGGCCGCAGGGGCTAGGGCAAATCGTCAATTCGCTCTATCAGTTCCTGCTCAGCAGGCTGGGGTACGAGAGTATTCTCGACAGCCTGGTGGATGAAGTACGCCGTTTGCTGGCACAGCGCCCGATACAAACAGGCAGCATCAAACAGATGGTCAGCCAGATTGCCAAATGCCTGTTTGATCCAAAAATCGAAACCTCGGGCATGGACAAAGCGGCGCGACTGGTCAGCGCTTTGTTCAGTCCAACTAAGGGCTGTCGCGATGACCCGGGCTTTGCAGTCTACAGCGAACGTCTGGCCGCCATGGACAATTCGGCACTGTCTGAAGAGGCGGAGGGCTTTGCCAAAGCAATGCATGAGACGGGCATGGTTTCCCCGTACCATCCCTTGCTGTTACGACACCTGCGGGGGCAAAGGGATGATTTGATACCTTTGGCATTGGGCCTGAGCATCACCGGCAACGATGTTCTCCAGTGTTACCGCCAGATCGTCCTTAAACTGATCGACGAGGTTGTACACCCGGAAACCTGTCAGGCTGTCTACGGCCTGGCGATGTTTCTTGAACGTGGCGGTTTGTTCACCCCTCCAGTGGCTTCGGGCCTGTGGAGGCAACTCGAACTGACTTTGTGTCCGGCAGTATCTGACAAACTGAGCGCTGTTTTCGGTGACGCACACCCTCCACGGGTGTATTTGCTCGCCGGTGTATTGAGTCTCCTGGGGCAACCACTGGGCGTTGGCCAAGGCAATAACCCGACTTGTCAGTCAGTCATCGGTCTTTCCATGTGGGCCTTCAACGATGCCGATTATCTGTTGCAACTGGTGGCCTGGGCAGCCCGTGATGACGATGTCATTATGCGTTTTGAGGGGCAGCAAATTACCTCACAACACCTGGAGGCAGGCCTTGCGAAAGAACCTCCAACCGATGTGGACCCGGTTTCATTGATTCTGGTGCCGCACCTTGACCGCGTTTATTGTGAGATGGGGCGCTTGTGCGGCGTGCGCGACGACGACCTGCACCGCTGGATAAACCCTGAGATGTATGGCTGGTGGGTAGGGCACGGATTTCTTAGTGTTATTAGTCAGGAGACAGGTAAAATCCATGACTATCAGTATTTTATACGCCATTTCTACGCCTGCTATCACCCATATTACAACGGCAATATACCCGTCATCCATCCACAACCAGCTGGTATCGCGGTCACCGACAGTGGAGGGCGCCTTGTTGGACGCCACGCCATAACACTCATCCGCGTCAACCTTGATCGCGATGGCGAGATTCGCATCTATTTTTTCAACCCCAACAATGACAGTGGCCAGGATTGGGGGCAGGGTATTAACTGCTCGACCCAGAGCCATGGAGAGCGCTATGGCGAAGCATCACTGCCGTTCGCCGAATTTGCCTCACGCTTGTGCGTATTTCATTACGACTCGAGGGAAGTGGGAGACATCTCGGTGGTTCCCGAAACAGACGTTGCACGCGCCATAGAGCTCGGCCGCGACAGTTGGGCTGCAAGTTATGAGTGAGGCGCGGACACCCATACCCAGATCCCTGAGGCCGACACTCAGAGCGTATTGCAAGCCACGCCTGGCACGCAGCATTGCGGAGATCCTGATAACCGCACTACCTTTTGTGTTGATCTGGTTTTTGATGTGGCTGGCTGTCAGTGCTGGATACTGGCCCGTGGCACTGGTGCTGGCCGTCCCTGCTGCGGGATTCCTGGTACGACTGTTCATGATCCAGCATGACTGCAGCCACAGGTCGTTTTTCCATTCGCGTCGCGCCAATGATTGGGCCGGCCGTATCATCGGTGTGCTTACCCTTACTCCCCATGATTTCTGGCGCCAAGCCCACAACCGCCACCATGCCAACTCCGGTAACCTGGACCGACCGCAAATTGGCGGACTCGACACCCTCACAGTCCGCGAATACCAGGACCTGCCGCGGTGGCAGCAATGGCGCTATCGCCTTTATCGCTACCTGTTCTTCGTCCAGCATCAGTTCGAGGCCACCTACTGGGGCGCGACGAACACTGGGACATGCATGACGCCGCGCTGCAGGGCAGCTCCAACTATATACTGCCGGATATCCTGCGCTGGTTCAGCGCCAACATTGGCGTGCACCATGTTCACCATCTAGCTAGCCGAATCCCTTCCTACCGCCTGCCCGAGGTGCTGGAGGACTACCCGGAACTTCAAACATTCAACCGGATCACGCTGCGCGAAAGCATCGGTTCAATACGCCTGGCGCTCTGGGACGAGGACAAAAGACGGCTGGTTTCCTTCACGGAGGCAACTGGGGGATAGGGATCAAGTGTGAATGGCGTCAGACCTCACACTTCACAGAAGCTGACCAGATTGAGATGTCTGCGGGAAATTATCGCGCGCAATCAATGCAGTAGAGGCTTGTAGGGTCAACCTCCAGGCGCCTGGGGTTGATGTGTTCACCGCATTCCATACATTCCCCGTATTCATCGTTGTCGATCCGTAGCAGAGCTGCTTCGGTCAGCCGTAAATGTTGTTCAGCCCGTTGCTTACCAGCCTTTGCCATTGCCTGGCTTTGCAGGGCATCCATCCGCGAGAGCCGGCCGACGCTTTGCTGATCGAGGTGAACGGTTCCGCTTGTCTCATCACGGATTTCGCTGGTTGAGAGCAGATCCTCACGAAGTTGCAACAGCAGTTGACGAAATGTTTCCAGTTCTTCCGGGGCCATTTTTTTACCTCTTGTTCTCTGGTTATTCTCTGGGGCCGATAAGCGAGGCCCAGCGCAAACATGTTACAGAAGATAGGGATCAGTGCAGAGCTCATTGTTAAACCATACTCGATTTAACATAATATACATTATGCGCAGTACGGTATGCCGTTTTGGTGCAGTTTTGGGTCGGTTGGACGACCACAAAAAGTGCTAAAGAATAGCCACAGAAAGTACTAAATTTTCACAGGAAGTGCTAAATCCGTCGCCCACCTCTCTATCTCTATGATTCTGAACGTTTTCCGGATTTTTCCCGAATAGTGCCTTTCGGGCGATCAATGCCTGGGATTCTGGCGATTAATTTCGATGGTGGAATAGCGTCAGCCCCGGCCAGAACTATGTCAGTTTGGGTGACACAAACTGACGCAAAAAGAATGCGTATGTCTGGACGGATGAGCTGCTTCCCCGAGTAGCCCTGTCGAGGTCATCTTCCGTAACAGACCTAGTTTTAGTGTCAGCAGACTCAATATCGTCCAATACCTTACGCGCTTCGTGATGAGCCACTTCATTTGCGAAACGAACTCTCTTCGCACGCTCTTTGAGGTCCTCGTCATAAAGATATCAGCCGCTCGCTTGGCCTTGGCAACGACAACTTCAGTAGGAGGATCGATATCGCGTTTCAGATAGAGAGCGCTTGCTAAAAGCGAGGCGTAGCCTGGCATCTGCATAAGAGCGATAATTTCCTCGCGCTCGATGACATGCAGCTCGACGCCGTGCTCTTGCTCTATTTCCTCTTCCCATTTTTTGCGGTCGGCGTTGCCAACTTTGGCGGGTGTCGCGAAGATAAGCTTTCTGAGATCAGCTTTGCGATCTCGATTTTTGTTCGCGAATGCCATTTTCTCTCAGAGATTAGTTGGTGAAAATCCACCCCCTCCAAAAAATGCGCTCCATCGAACGTTAACACATTCGTGTAAACCTCTGTCGATTCGACACTTCTATGGCCCAGAAGTTGACTCACGAACTTCAACGGCCGCCCGTGCAGGAGCAGATGTACCGCAAAGCTGTGCCGAAAGGTTTGACACCCAATCTTGAACGGTGCCTCTCCCCCAACCTGTTCAATCAACCGGTCGATGTTCGCACTCACCACCTGGCGCGTGATCGGAAAGATTCACTCGTCCTTCCGAAACTTCCCCATCCACAGGTAGCTCTGGATCCGGGTCTGAAAGTCCCGATCCAAGATCGGAACAAACCGTTTCGGTGAGCGTTTCAGGCTGCGTTTGCTGGGCCGCCCTGCCCCTTGTTTCAGCGTCTTGAGCATCACGCCGAAGTCGTAGCTGTCGTCGATGAAGCTGGCCTGGGTGATCGCCAGCACCTAGGGTTTGAGCAGGTACTTGGGCATGGTGTCCAGGCTTTCGAGCAGCATTGGCCGTTTGGCGATCAGCCGGTCCCAGTCGATCTCGACCCGCTGGATCGGGAACGACACCAGGGGCCGCTCTTCGAATCCAAACGGACGGAGGCCCCTACTCTCCTAATACGCTACAAGAGCACTTGGCGTTGATGCAGGGGCAATGGGCAGGTGTTGAGTGAGCCGGGGGTATTGCCCCACCCAGTACAAACCCCGGGGATAAATGGCACTTAATCCGCAGCAACTGCTATGTTGAGAGTCAGGAAGATTTCTTGTCTGGCCTGATGCCGGGCAGGAAGCAGTGTCCGACTCAACCTGTGTGAGGAATGCCATGGATTATGATTTTTTGGATGAAAGCGGGCAAATTCTTCGTGAGGCTGGCCGTCTCGGCAAGATTGATCCCAATGTCATTGAGTTTCTTGCCGCACCGGGGCGTGTGGTGACGTTTCGCATTCCGATGAAAATGGACGACGGCAGTTTCCGGGTGTTTGATGCCCATCGTGTCCGCTACAACGATGCCCTCGGGCCGAGCCGGGACGGGACGCGGATTTCCCCCGATCTCGACCTGGATGAGGTGAAATCCCTCGCGATGATCATGTCGATCAAGCATGCCGCGGGACGCATCCCCGCCGGTGGCGGCAAGGGGGGTATCGTGGCCGACCCGCGTGAACTGAGTGACCGGGAGTTCGAGTCACTCTGCCGCGCCTATATCCGCTTCCTGCGTCCGAGAGGGCAAGCCTACGATGTACCCGGCGCCGATATCGGCACGGATCTGCAAACCATGAGCTGGATGCTGGACGAATACGAGTCGATCACCGGCTACCATGAACCGGCTGCGATCAATGACAAACCGCCCATCCTCGGCGGCTCGCTGGGGGGCTATGAGGCCACCGGGAGCGGTGTTTTCGATGTGTTCCGGGAAGCGGCGAGGCAGGCCGACTTTGACATCGAAAATGCCCGCATTGCCATCCAGGGATTCGGCCAGGTCGGCTCGGTGGCGGCGACCATGTTCTACGAAGCCGGCTGTGATGTTGTGGCAGTTTGCGATAGCCATGGCGGCGTTTATTCCAACGATGGTATCGATATTCCGGCCCTGTTGGCGCACAAGAAATCCACCGGAAAAGTCTCGGGCTATGCCGGCAGCGAGCCGATAACCAGTGAATCCATTCTGGAATGTGACTGCGATGTGCTGGTGCCTGCTTCGGTTCAGGGCGTAATTACCGCGGACAACGCGGACCGGATCCAGGCCCGGATGGTGGTGGAGGCCGCGAATGCGCCAACCACGTTGAAAGCCGATGCGATGCTGCTGGAAAGGGGCGTCATCATTGTGCCGGATGTGCTGGCCAATGCCGGCAGCGTGCACCTGTGCCAGATGGAGCGCAGTCAGGGTCTCTCGGATAATTACTGGGATATCGAGACCATCAACGGCCTCCGACAGGAACGGTTAGCGCGGGGCTACCGGGAAGCCGTGAACACGGCGGCCGCGCACCAGCTGAAATCAGTCCGGCTGGGGGCGTGGATCAACGGGCTCAAGCGCATTGAAGAGGCGATGCACCTGCGTGGTTGGTGCTAGAGCCCCGTCCGGCTAAACGGGTGCACCACCGTTCGATGTCTTTCAGCCAGTGCCGGACGGAATCCCTACCACGCCTGCACGAAAAGCTGCGGACGTTCAATACCAGCCGGTCACGACGAGCAGCTATAGTGTGATGATCCACCAACGTCAAAAAACTCCGGCGGCTTCAGCCGGTAGTATTTCTTCTCCACGTCTTTCGATTGTTCGGCGTATGGCTGCGTCATGACTTCCTGCAGTTCCCGCAGCAAAGCGTAGTTCCCCGCTGCCGCTTGCTGATAGGCAGGCACAACGAACCACTCCCGCAAACTGTACTTTGGGTTGACCAGCTTCATCTGACTGGAAAGCTCATCACAAGAGCGAGATTGAGTGAGCGACTTCCATTCTGTGAGCCACGCTGACCAGCGCTCGTCTATCCCTTCGGGGTCTAAAGCATAGGTCCGCCCCCGGTAGAAGCTTGTTTTGAGTGGCTCAATGTCGTCGGGCACCAACGAGAGTTCCCTGAAAAACAGAGTGTAATCAACCGGCGTTTGCATCATCAGCTTTGCCAGCTCGCTGAATAGGCCTGCGTCAAAAGCGTCAATTCCCAGTTTGGCCGACCACATCTTCTCCATTTGCTGTTGCATCACCTTCGGAAACTCACCTTCAATTTCGTCGAGCTGCCGCAGGCAGTATGGATGCGCAGCCAACAGTGGCCGCACCGCCGAACAAAACGAGTGGAAATTACGTTCTGCCGCCATTGGTTGGTTAAGGAACGAAAAGTGTCGTCCGCCTCCCGTCCATGGTTGGTACTGCGGATCAAACGCATCGCAGAATCCAAAGGGTCCATAGTCGAGCGTGAAGCCGCCGGCCGCACAGTTGTCACTGTTGAAGTTGCCCTGGCAGTAGCCGACGCGGATCCAGTTCGCCACAAGTGACGTGAGCCGGTTAAGGAACTCGCGCGCAAGCAACACTACTTTTTCGGCGGTGGTCAGTGTCTGGTCGATAACGTCACCGTACTCACGATCGATAAGATGCAAGACTATCTTCTCGAGCTCCTCCATCGCTTTTGGATGCTCTTTCTTGCGGGCACGACGACTGAAGAGCTCGAGCTGCCCTACCCTGATGAATGACGGTGCAACGCGCGTAGAGATGGCGACTGGCTCGGATATCAGCACGTCTGGGTTCATTGAGTGTGAGCCCTCCGAATACCACGGACGCCTGACTTTCTCGGTTTTCGACACGTACAGACTCAGAGACCGTGACGTTGGCACACCGAGTGCGTGCATGTGCTCCTGTGCCAGGAACTCCCGGACACTGGACCGCAGAACGGCCCGACCGTCCGCGCCGCGGCAGTAGGGTGTGCGCCCTCCCCCTTTCAGCTGCATTTCCCAGCGCTGACCATTGATGACAGCCTCAAGCACCGAAATTGCGCGACCGTCGCCGTATCCGTTGCCGGTCTGGAACGGGCATTGCTGGTAGAATTCGGTGCCGTAGATAGAAAGTGCGTAGCCACATGCCCACCCGACTTTGCGCATCGAGTCCGGAACATGCGCTAAGTCGCCGGAGAACATGCTGACGAAGTCGCCCGACTGCGCCATGCTGTCGGCGAAGCCCAGTTCGCGAAACAGGTCTTTCCCGTGCGCGACATATTCGGGGTTTTCGATTGGCGTGGGAATAACCGGAACATAGTGGCCGGAGAAGACTTGTCGCGGCGCGTGGTCAGCTCCGTTTGCTTTCCCCTCAGGATCGCAGTTGAGAGTATCCATAAGGGAATAGTCTGCCAACGTTGCGAGATCGTCTAGGGTCGCGACTATAGGTTGTGGTTCCTGGGACAGTCGCTTTGGCATAGGGACTCCTCATATTCTCGCGATTTGCCGTACCCGCCTTTAGCCGTTCGGCTGGCTAGCGAGCTCCTTCAGTGCTTCCATGGCTTCATCGGTTCGATCGCTGGGCACGAACATGTGGTCGTGATAGAAGCCGGCGATGACATTGGTTGTAATTCCCCGTGCGGCAAGCAAGCTCGTTACAACGGATGTGAGCCCCAGAGCTTCGAGACTGGAGTGTCCTTCGAGCGTAATGCGACGGAAGACTCTGGAGTAGTCCAGGCCCTCAGCTTTGGCCTGTTCCAAAGGAACGACCAGCGTAAGACCTTCCAATTCAGCAATGCTGACAATGGGTTTGAGCTTTTCCAGCTCACCATACTGTGCGCGAGCCACAGTGCAATAAACGTAGGTACTCGGATCAAGTTTTGGTGAGAGCTGCGTTATCAAATCCTGTAGAAACTGCGTTCGCTTCATTTTTGAGTATCCTCTGGTCGAATGTCGTGGGCATCGCTTCTTTTGGAAGTTTCAGAATAACCTCTACCAAGCTAATCGTTCCACGCTTAAATTATGCTGCTTAGGGTCCGGACGACGAATTTAGCACTTTGTGTGGTTGTTCACTGGACGTGTGCAGCGCGGGTCAAAATTATCGTCGGAGCTGCCAGAATCCGGAGTAACCAGTGTCAGAGCCCGAACGGGAAGGTTTCCGGCATACCCGAACCCGCCTCCGGGTTTTTTTCCACGTCCCGCCACCCTTCTTCGCCTATCAGCGGAACAAACCTGACCCCGCCGAGCTCTGCGGTCTCCATTTCTTCCTCGCTGGTGCGGGTAATACGTAACAGTTTCTGTTCGTGCACACTGGGACCAACAGGAATCACCAGGCGACCGCCGATGACCAGTTGCCTGGTAAGGGAGCGGGGCACCACGGGTCCTCCAGCAGTTACAACAATGGCATCAAAGGGGGCATGCTCCGCCCAGCCCAGAGTTCCATCACCGCAAAGAACTGAAACATTGTCATAGCCCAGTTTGGATAAGCGTTCCCGGGCCAGATTCGCCAGCCCCCGGTGGCGCTCAACCGTATACACCTGTTTCACAATCCGGGAGAGGATGGCCGCCGCATAGCCAGAGCCGCTACCGATCTCCAGCACCTTATCTCCCGGCTTGAGCTGCATCGCCTCCGTCATCAGGGCGACAATATAGGGCTGGGAAATGGTCTGCCCCTCATCTATGGGCAAGGGGGAGTCATCATAGGCAAATTCGGCCAGGTCAAGGCCGACAAAAACCTCTCGTGGAACAGCCTCCATAGCATCCAGCACCAACTTATCCTGAATGCCTCTCTTTACCAGTAGACCCATAAATGCTTTTTTATTGTCGCGTAGATCATTTTTCATGATGATCCTCCTCATTGGTGTTCTGGGGCTTTTCCTCCCTATAAGGAAGTTTAGTACCTACCGTGGTTGTCCATCGCATTGAATGACACTCATCAACCATCACCCCACTGACTGATCTTCCCTTCTGGCAATTTCGTACTTCTTTCAGCTATGCAGGAACCGGTGTTACAAGATGACTATATGAACGCCTCTTGTCCTCGCTGGCGCACTAAAAGGAGCATCTCAAAGCTATGCGTTATTTCGTGGCCGTCTCAATACTCTTGCTCGCAGGATGCGCATCCACTGGTAACATGTCGCCTTCGGGAACCCAGTTCAAACACCTGGACTTGAGATCTCAATCACTTGTTGGGCTCTACGATCTGGGAGTGAATCGACGCAGGATCGAGTTACTGAGGAGCCGCCTTATAGAGCGCGGTATTGCCGTCGACTGATGTCATAGATACGGGGCATGCCAGCGTGGCGTTTACAGAGCCTGTTTACGTGAACTCAGACCAGGCCCGAAAGTCAAAGCGGGCGACATGCTTGATGTACCGGAACGGGTGCTCTATCTTGATAGTTAGAGGTGTCTTTGAGGGATAAGTCGAAGTTTTAATTTCGTCCAGCTAAGAGGCAATAGAATATAACAATATGTTAGTCAATAGAGTAGCCACAAGAGATTCCGTTCATCAATTATTTGATTCGGTGGATGCTATTTCTGTTCAAGGGTACGATGAAGAGCGTAGAGTTACCTATTGGAATACAGGTAGCGAATTAATTTATGGCTACACCAAAGAAGAGGCTTTAGGGAGAAAATTAGAAGAACTCATTATTCCTGAAAGTATGCGTGACTTTGTCGTCTCTGCACATAGTAACTGGCTCGACCAAGGTATAGAAATCCCTGCATCAGAACTTACATTGCGTCAAAAAAATGGCAAAGATGTAAGTGTTTTTTCAAATCATGTTTTGTTTGTTGATGAAAATAATAAAAAAGAAATGTATTGTATCGATATCAATTTAGCTGAGGTTAGGCAAGCTCAAGCACAAGCAGTATTTAAAGAAAATATGCTTGAAGCCGTACTTGAAGCAACGCCCGACCTGTTTTTCTTAATGGAAGAAAATGGAACCATCATTGATTATCATGCTAGTGACAAAAAAAATCTCTACGTTTCAGCAAAAGAGTTTGTTGGGAATTCCATAGTTGATCTATTGCCAGAGAATGTCGCCAGAAAGTTTAAATCTTATATTGCTAAAGCAATAGATCAAGGTGGCGTATCAAGTTTTGAATATGAGTTAAATATGCCTCATGGTACGACTTACTTTGAAGCACGACTTAGTCACTTGCAAGAATATAAACAAGTAGTCATCGTTGTTCGTGATATCACCGAACAGCACAATTCTGCCGAAATAATACGGCAACACGCCTATTTTGACACTTTGACTCTATTGCCCAATCGGTTTTTATCCCTCGATCGATTATCACAAATACTTGAGGAAGCTAAAAGAAGTAGCGAGAAAATCGCTGTGCTTTTTTTAGATCTAGATGATTTTAAAAAGGTAAATGACTCATTAGGTCATGGAGTAGGCGACAAACTACTTATCGAAGCAGCCAAAAGATTAAAGTACGCATTGCGAAAATCAGATACTGTAGGTCGCTTAGGTGGCGATGAGTTTATTGTTTTGTTAAGAGCCCTCGCAGATGATAACAATGCCATAGACATTGCTGAAAACTTGCTGAAAGTTTTTAGAGAGCCGTTTCAAATTGATGGCAGAGAACTAATTCTGACATTAAGTATTGGTATTGCCATTTATCCTGAAAATGGTATTTGCGCCTCTGATTTGTTACGCAATGCCGATACCGCAATGTACCAAGCAAAAGCATCAGGGCGTAATTCATATTCATTTTTTACGAAAGAAATGAATGAGATCATGTTACGTCGTTTCGAAATAGAGGGGCAACTCCATAGCGCGCTGGAACGTAACGAATTTGAAGTACATTATCAGCCCAAGTTTGATGTAAAAACCGGAAATATTGTTGGTGCAGAAGCTTTACTTCGCTGGAAAAATCCAGCCCTGGGTAATGTAAGGCCCGATGAGTTTATTCCGATTGCTGAGCATACTGGATTAATTGTACCTATCGGAAAATATGTTGTTAAAGAAGCGCTCAGATTTTTAAATGAATGGGAATCTGCTCATCAACGAGATTACACAATGGCGGTTAATCTATCTCCCCGTCAATTCAGGGATAAAGACTTAATCAAATTTATTAAAAATTCTCTTAGTGATGCGAGCATTAAACCTGAAAGTTTTGAATTTGAAATTACCGAAGGTGTATTAATTATCGGTAACTCTTATATCGATGACGCGTTAGATGAACTGCATAAGCTGGGTGTTAAGTTATCAATGGACGACTTTGGAAAAGGATACTCATCCTTAAGTTATTTGCGGAAATATTCGTTTGACATATTAAAAATAGACCAGAGCTTTATCAACGGTATGACGTTAAACAAAGAAGATTTTAACCTTGTAAAAGCAACAATAGCGATGGCGCATAGTTTGGATTTGCTTGTAGTTGCTGAAGGTGTTGAAATGCGCAAACAACTTACGCTACTGGATGAATTGGGGTGTGACCTAGTGCAAGGATATTACTTTAGTCGAGCTATACCGGCTAAAGAACTGATTGCTTTTCAGCACCCCGAAGATAATTAAAGATTGCCTGATAAGATCCAAGCGCCCACTGCAATCAGTGTCAGGCCACCAATGATTTCAGCCTTCTGGCCGAACAGTGAACCCACGACTCGTCCCAACATGACGCCCAACGTAACCATCACTGTTGTGGCCAGGCCAATTAGCCCAGCTGCCAGAAATATACTCACCTCTACAAATGCCAGACCTACACCCACTGCCATTGCATCAATACTGGTGCCAAATGCGGTCAAAGCAATCTTGAGAAAAGAATGTCTGGAGGGTTTTTCTATCTCTTCCCTACTTGGACTCAGGCCTTCATAGAGCATGTGTAAGCCGAGAGCCACCAATACCGCGAATGCTATCCAGTGACCCCAGGCATCCACATAAGACGCGGCGACATTACCGATTAACCAACCGATGAGAGGCGTGATGGCCTCAATTGATCCAAAAATGAGACCCATTCTTAATGCTTCGAAGAAACGGGGATTTTTAAGGCTTGCTCCTTTGCCTATGGCTACTGCAAAGGCATCAGTAGACATTGAAAGAGCTAACAATAGAAGGGCTAGGGGGTTCATTCGATATTCTCCGGTCAGGCGCTGAGTCCACGACACATCCACACGCCCGACCATCAGGCATGGATATATCGATGGTCTCGCCAACCGAGAGGTGTTCGTACCATGGCATGTGGCCAGGTATGTTGATACGAACTCTTCCGAACATCGGAAGCAGGCTACTCCCCAAAGAGCGCTAAACTTAACACAGTCGCCTTACGAATCAAACTGGAAGGCGGTTAACTTAACCGCGAGGCTCTTGCGCCTCCGGAAAGTGGCCTCGGGTGGCGTTGGCAAAACGCACCAGAGCCAGCATTACTGGCACCTCCACGAGAACCCCTACCACCGTGGCCAACGCCGCGCCGGACTGCAAACCAAACAGGGCAATGGCGACTGCCACGGCCAACTCGAAGAAGTTACTGGCGCCGATCAGACCAGCAGGCGCTGCGATGCTATGGGGCACTTTCCAGGCCTTGGCCCAGCCATAAGCGATGAAGAAGACCAGAACAGTCTGAAGAATCAGCGGAATAGCGATCAGCACGATATGCAACGGATTAGCGATGATCACGTCGCCCTGGA
This sequence comes from Marinobacter antarcticus, assembly GCF_900142385.1. NCBI lineage: Bacteria > Pseudomonadati > Pseudomonadota > Gammaproteobacteria > Pseudomonadales > Marinobacteraceae > Marinobacter > Marinobacter antarcticus. The sequence continues at coordinate 498,600 of NZ_FRAQ01000002.1, read as the reverse complement.
ATGCGAACAGCAACACCAGAGTGATGATCAAGCCAATCGGAGTGATGGGTGCCAGGCGTTTCATGAAAACGTTGTCGAACCATTCGATACCACGCCGTTTGATAACAGCCTGACGAGTTAGATAACCGGCGCCCAATGGAATGACAATGTAGAGCACCACAGACAGGATGACTGTATCCCAGGGAACCTGAATGTTCGAGACGCCAAGCAGGAAAACGACGATGGGCGCGAAAGCGAATAGCATGATCAAATCGTTGAGCGCAACCTGAACCAGGGTGTAGGCAGCGTCGCCTCGCGTGAGGTAGCTCCACACAAAGACCATGGCGGTACAGGGTGCAGCACCCAGCAAGATAGCCCCGGCCAGATACTCATTGGCTCGTTCGGCAGCAATCAGAGGCGCGAACACCACGGTAAAGAAGAACCAGGCGATAGCAAACATGGTGAAGGGCTTTACCAGCCAGTTCACTGCCGTGGTAATAACCAACCCCTTGGGCTGACGGCGAACGCCGAGGATCGACGTGAAATCAATCTGCACCATCATGGGAAAGATCATTGCCCAGATCAGTACCGCTACCGGGATCGACACTTGCGCATACTCGAAGCGCGACAGGACCTCAGGGACGACCGGAGCGAACTGCCCTATCAACACACCCGCTACAATGGACAGGGCTACCCAGAGCGAGAGAAAACGTTCAAACAGCCCCATACCTTCAGACGTGCTGGGGGCCTGTGAGAGCCTAGATGAAGTCATGGTGCGTCTCGCAGGTAAATTTGGTGCACTCAACCGCTCTTCTGACGGACAGTCCATCTTCGGGGCGGTATAAACACACCCCCCCAGCAATGATCAGCTAGTCACTTTGCGCGACCTTGCAGTTCCTGCTGATGCTCCAGTATTTGCTCCATCATCAACTGCATCTGATCCATGCGTTTTTCCATAAACTGGAAGCGGTCCTCCGGTTTAATTGCAGGTTGGCCCTGGCTGGAATTCCCCTGCATACCCTGACCGTTCATCATACCCTGACCGTTCATCATACCCTGACCGTTCATCATACCGTGGTTGCCCATCATACCGTCACGCATCATGTGCATCTGCTCTTGCATGAGCTCCATATGCTCTTGCATGAGCTCTTGATGGTCTTGTCCGGGATTTTGCCGCATCTGGCCACTCATATCCTGCATGCGGGACATATTCTGTTGCATTTCCTGCATCTGCTCCGGGGAGGTCATCATACCACCAGGCCCCTGCTGGTTACCTGAACCATGCGCCCAGACAATCGGTGTGGCCATAATCAACGAGATTGCGATTACTTTGGTGAAACTCTTCATAGCGAAGCTCCTTAACGAGGTCGATTTGCGACATATTCAGTAAACTTCATCTACCTGAATCGAACCTGAATTTATGCTCAAATCAACCTCACGATTGCTGTACATCAAGTTTTTGCTGGTCGATTCAGCCGTCAGATCGCGTTGACAACTTCAGACAGCATGTCCCTCACCTCACCTGCAATCTCCTCGAGTTGCTTATTACCAATTGCTGTCATGGATGAAACGGGGTCAACCGCACTAACCTCAACGCCCTCGGTTGTCTCGCGAAGAATGACGTTGCATGGCAACATTGCACCTACCCGAGGTTCTACGCCGATCGCTTCCCAGGCCATGTTTGGATTACATGCCCCGAGAATTGTGTAGGCGAGCATATCCTTGTCCAGTTTCTTTTTCATGGTGGCCTTGACGTCTATTTCCGTCAAAATCCCGAAACCCCGGTCGGCAAGGGCTTTACGGGTCCGTTCGTCCACTTCAGCGAAACCGGCATTCTGGATAACGCGATTCATTGTATAAGACATACACATCTCCTTTTTACAGGGAAGGCTCCATCAACCTAGTCATCTGATAGTTTCACTAACCTCAACCGTAGCGCATTCGTAATTACGCTGACCGAAGACAGCGACATGGCCGCCGCCGCAAAAATCGGAGACAGCAGAATCCCTGCAAATGGGTAAAGTATCCCTGCGGCGATCGGCACACCGGCCGAGTTATAAATGAATGCAAAGAACAGGTTCTGCCGGATATTGCGCATCGTAGCCAGCGATAAACGCCGCGCTTCCACAATACCCATGAGATCACCGCGCAACAGCGTAATACCCGCGCTTTCGATGGCAACGTCTGTGCCGGTTCCCATGGCGATGCCTACGTCTGCGGTTGCCAGGGCTGGCGCATCATTCACACCATCACCTGCCATGACAACAATGCGGCCTTCATCCTTCAGCCGCTGGATAATCTTGCCCTTGTCTTCCGGTAGCACTTCCGCTTCCACTTCATCAATATGGAGTTTGCGGGCAACGGCTTCGGCGGAGGTCCGGTTGTCGCCGGTCAGCATCACCACCCGAACTCCCTCCTTTTGAAGAGCGGCTATTGCCGCTTCCGTGGTCTCCTTGACCGGGTCTGCAATCGCCAGCAAACCACAGACGTTGCCATCCACGGCCGCAAAGATCACCGTGGCGCCGTCTTCTCTCAGCTGATTCGCTTCTTCCTCGAAAGCGGAGGTATCAACACTTTCTGCCTGCATCAGCAAGCGATTGCCAAGCAGAACCTTTTTTTCATCGATCGTGCCGGTGACGCCTTTACCGTTCGGGGAGTCGAAACCCTCGGCGTCCGGCAACGTCAGTTCCATAGTTTTGGCTTTTTCGAGAATGGCATGCGCCAAAGGATGCTCACTGCCCTTTTCGAGCCCCCCGGCAAATCGCATCAGGTCCTCCTCGCTGAACCCGTTCGCTGGAACCAGCTTCGTCACCTGGGGTTTGCCTTCGGTCAGCGTGCCGGTCTTGTCCACCACTACGGTGTCGACTTTCTCCATGCGCTCTAGAGCTTCCGCATCCCGGATCAGCACACCACTCTGGGCGCCTCGCCCAACACCGACCATAATCGACATGGGCGTCGCGAGTCCCAAAGCGCATGGACAGGCAATAATCAACACACTAACGGCGGCGATGAGACCAAAGGCCATGGGCGGCGCTGGCCCAAAAATGGACCAGACTACGAACGCAATGACTGCGACAAGGATAACCGCTGGTACGAACCAGCCGGCCACCTTATCGGCCAGCCCCTGGATTGGCGCGCGGCTGCGTTGGGCGCTGGCGACCATTTGCACAATTTGTGAAAGCATGGTGTCGCGTCCGACTTTGTCGGCCCGCATGATGAAACTGCCCTGCTGGTTAATGCTGCCGCCAATGACCTGGTCTCCGGTCTTCTTACTGATAGCCAGCGGCTCACCGGTGACCATGGATTCATCCACGTTGGAACTGCCTTCGAGTACCTCTCCGTCCAGGGGCACCTTGTCGCCCGGGCGAACCCGCAATCGGTCGCCGACCTTTACCTGATCGAGCGAAACGTCGGACTCACTGCCGTCATCACCCAGTTTTCTTGCGGTGGCCGGGGCAAGGTCCAACAAGGCTTTGATGGCACCAGAGGTTTTCTCCCGGGCCCGGAGCTCGAGAACCTGGCCCAACAACACCAGCACCACGATCACGGCGGCTGCTTCAAAATACACGGCGACCGAGCCATCCTGCTGTTGGAAGGCCTCGGGGAATATCTGCGGCGCCAGGGTCGCTACAAGGCTGTAAATCAGAGAGACGCCCGTGCCAATGGCAATCAGAGTGAACATATTCAGATTGCGGCTGAGGATCGATTTCCAGCCCCGAACAAAAAATGGCGCGCCACACCAGACGACCACTGGCGTCGCCAGAACCAGCTGAATCCAGTTGGAGATTTGTGGCGAAACAACATCGTCAATCTTGAAAAAGTGACCACCCATTTCAAGCAAAAAAACAGGAAGCGCCAGGGCCAGGCCGATCCAGAATCGACGAGTCATGTCAGTCAGTTCTTCGGAGGGCCCTTGATCAAGACTCACCTCCTCCGGCTCAAGCGCCATCCCACAAATCGGGCAATCGCCTGGCCCCTGCTGACGAATCTCCGGATGCATTGGGCAGGTGTACATGGTGCCCGGTGCTACCGGCTCCGCCGGCTCACTTTTTTCGCTGAGGTACTTCTCTGGATCGCCCTCGAACTTTGACTGGCATCCGGACGAACAAAAATACCAGGTCTTGCCTGCATGCTCGCTGCGATGCTCTGCGGTATGGGGATCTACCGACATCCCGCAGACAGGGTCTTTTACGGAATGCTCCCCCTGGTTTTCATGTCCGTGATGATCATGTTGATGCTCGTGCTCACTCATTCTGTGCTCCTGTTTTATTCGCAGGCCAATCAGCAAAAGCGATAAAATACAACAACGCCAGATTGACCATCGGAATCAGTATCAGGACTCCCAGCCAGCCCGGATATCCCGCACGCTGACAGAGTCGCCATACCGGTATGACGACTACAATCGCAATCACCAGCATCCACAGCCAGTGCCCGGCCCACATGGTGTTGCCAAACATGTTCTCGTCCATCATGAGATTGTCCTCCCTTATATTGTCGTAGACATCAATGGTGGTGTGAGTGAGCCTCTTCACCGTCCATTGCTTGTTTTCTTGCTGAAGATTTCAGAAATACCTGCTCACCAATCGCAATCACGATCATGGTGACGACTGCCACGCCAATCACAAACGGATCGGACCCCAGCTTGACCCAGACAAAGCCACCTAGCACCAGCAGATCCAGAACGATCGCCACGGTCGGCACCCATATTGTCGCCTTCACATCCTCGCGCAGATAACGCAACACCCCCCAATGAATGGCGATATCCATAATCAGATAGAAGATAATCCCGAGCGCCGCAATCCGTGAAAGATCAAAAAAGGCGGTTAGAATCAGACCCAGCACCACTGTGTAGACAAGTGTGTGTTTCTGAATGCTGCCGGGCATGCCGAAGTGGCTGTGGGGTACCAATTTCATTTCGGTCAACATGGCCAGCATGCGAGACACTGCAAATATGCTGGCAAGAATGCCACCCGCCGTTGCCATCATGGCAATGGCTACCGTGAACCACACCGCATACTCACCCAGCGCCGGGCGTGCTGCGGCCGCCAGGGAGTAATCCCGGCTCTCAATAATTTCGGCGAGCGACAGGTTGCTTGCGACAGCGAAGCCGACCAAGGTGTAGATCACCACGCAGGCGGCAATTGAGATAACGATAGCGCGGCCAACGTTGCGATGCGGGTCTTTGACTTCGGAGCCGCTGTTGGTGATCGTGGTAAAACCCTTGAACGCCAGTATGCCCAGAGCCGTTGCGCCCAGGAAATTGCCAACGGCACCGGCTTCTCCCGTGTTGGAAAAGTCGACGGCAAGGCTGTCGGCCAACCAGACACCGACCAGTCCAATAATCAGAATGCCGCCGATCTTTAACACACCAATGAACGACGCAACCCCCTGAACCATCCGGTTGCCCAACAGGTTGATCACGAACGCCGCCAGGATAAGTGACACCCCGAGAATTGGTACCATGAGCCCACTTTCATCGCCCCCGAACAGCTGCATGGTGTAGGAGCCAAAGGTGCGCGCCAGAAAGCTCTGGGCGATCACCATCGAGAAATACATCAGCAGGGCATGGAAGGCCGTGGGCAGGCGATCGCCGTAAGCTTTATGCAGGTACATGCCAATACCGCCGGCTGACGGATAGGCGTTGGAGATTTTGATGTAGGAATACGAACTAAAGGAAACGATCACCGCCGCAGCCAGAAATGCCAGCGGGAATAGCGCTCCAGTCATTTCGGCCATCTGCCCGGTGAGCGCAAAGATGCCGGCGCCGATCATGACGCCGGTTCCCAGCATAACCGTGCCGGATAGCGTCAGACTGCCCTCTTTGTAGCGGGTCGTCCTATCCTGCTCCTTGCTCATTCCCATGTAGCCTCCCGTTACTTTTTCATCGGTGGAATTTTTGAACAGCAGAAGGGGGCAAGGTTGGCGTTGGCCCGGATGTTTTCATCGCTGAATCGGTACCGTGCCAGTTTTTGACGCTCCCACCAACCGCCCTTCAAACGGCCGCCATACGATTCAACAAGCTCAATTAGAGCGTCGGTAGACCAATGGGTGGCGTCAAAGGTGACGATCAACCGGCATTTCGGCTTGCGTTCAGCAATGTCAACGCATGGGTGATGATTCAGTTCCTGAATAAAATCCACCCACTGGCTGTCCGTAAATCCTTCAACGGTCAGTTTACGCCGAAGCAGAAATTGCGCCTGGTTTGTTGGTTTATTGGCATGGATCATGGCTTTGCACCTCTTAGCCTATTTGCATTGCCTCTATCACAACACTCCAAACTGAACTGCTACTGAAAATCGGTGGGCAACGCCGTTTTTTAAATGGCTATTTGACATGAATCATAAATTGCATTCATAGGTCAGGACGTGTCTGCCGGCTGAAACTTACTGGAACGCGTCTTCCACAGCATCCAGAAAACCTGCCATATCCACCACCTGTTCCGAATCCGGGTCGACGGTTTTGCCCTTGAGATCCGCGGTGACGATCCCTCTGTCGACGGTATCGGTCAGTGCTGCCTTGAGGTTGACCGCGTATTCGGCCAGGGGCGCGTTGCCTTCGCGCTCGCCCAGGGTTTCCAGAGCGTTAGCGAGTGCGAAAATCAGGGCGGAGGGGTTAAAGTGGGCGTCGCGGCCGTCGCTCTCCAGATATTTCAGGTAGAGGTCATGGGCGGTGCCATGGGGCGCCTCGAAGAGCATGGTGCCGTCCTTGCTCTCGATAATGGAGCTGGCAGTGGCCAAGCTGCCGCCGAGAGCAGCGGAGATGTCCGAGAAGATATCGCCGTCCAGGTTCTGGGAGGGATAGAGGGCATTTCTCGGGGGGTCGGTGATCATCTTCTTGAGCTGACTGGAGGGTCGCATGATCATGAAAGACGGCGGTGGTGTGTGCTCCCGGGCCAGTTCTCGCCGCACTTCGGTGATAACGTTGCTGAAGACTTCGTCGTATTCCATATACTCGCGTTTGAGGCCGAAGTAGACCTCTTTGTCCTTGCGGGAGGCATCGCGGAACACCTGGGCCACCCAGTCCTTGATGGCCTCATGGTCATTGGACATGAACAGCATGGGGTCGCCGTTCCGGACGCGGCGGGCATGCTTCTCTTCGCCGTCTACGATCACCTTGAGGATGCCGTCTTCCTGCGCCGGCATGTTGAAGCTGCCGTACTGGTCGCCGCCGCCGGCGCTCATGCGGGAAATTGATACATGGGCACTGCGGCTGGGAATGCCGAACTCCCGAAGCTGGTTTACCAGTTTGAACAGCTTGCGCCCGGTGGTGTTGTCAGGCACGCCCCAGAGCGCTCGCTGTGGCGGGTTGGAGACTATGCGTGCGGCCTGGGCGTCAATGAGCTCGTAGTGATAGCTCAACCCCAGATCCTTGATCTGCTGGCGGTAATCACTGTGGTAGATGTCTTCAATTACCGTTCGCATGGCGCCATCGTAGCCCGGGATAACGGTGTCTTTCAGGCCGAGATAGACATCCCGTTTCTCGTCAATGGCACGCTGAAAAAAGCGGTGAGCCCAGGCTTTGACGTCCTCCACATCGTTGGTGGCCAACAGCCAGGGGTCTCCCTTGCGGACCTCGCGGCGGTGCAACTCCACCGGGTCGCCGCTGCTGCCCACAAACATCAGCTTGACCACACCCGTGGCTTGGGAGAGCTGGTTGAAGCTTTCTTTGATGCCGCCGAACTCCATGGTGTCCACTTCAATGTCGCGACCGACCCAGTCCGGACGGCTGATCTTGAGGTTGCGAAACTGGATATCCTCTCGGGTAATGTTGCCGCTGATGCCCTTGCGGATGGCGCCGTTAGGGGATTTGGTGGCCAGTGGGTGCAGGTTGCCGGCGTCCACATCGGGATGCTTGCGGAGCAGTTCATCCAATTGCTGGCGGTTGACGGTCATACCTGCGTTCTTCACCCCCACACCAAGGCGCTGAAGAGCGTCGATGGCATCAATCACCGCTTGGCCATTGGTCAGCAGACGGTGTTCCGCAGACAGGTCGATTTCTTCGAGCTGGATATCCAGGCGCGCGGTGACGAATTTCTTGAGAATCTGCTCGAAAGCAACCTGGGCCATTTCATCGCCGTGGAGAATGACCAAAGGCGCCGTTACATTAATCCTGCTGTCCATAGATTACTCTCCGCAGTATTGGCAATATTGACAGTGTAGGTCGATCTCACTGCGCCTTGGGCTGAGTGATTCCCAACTGTTTGTTCGCTGCATCGCGAATCTCCCGGTAACGCTCAGGATCATTAGCTAAGGTATCCAGATCATCCTCGGGGAAAATCTCATTCTTCTTTTTCCTGGCTTCCTCTTTAGAAAAGATAGACGGTATCAATTGTTCCAGACAGCGCAACATAACCTCGGGCGAAACCGACGCCCCGGGCGAAGCCCCCAGTAAAGTTCCGTAAGTTTTGTCCTTGGACACAAGGATTTCTGTGCCCATCTGCAAATCGCCGTCTTTGATGATTTGCACTCGCTGGCCGGCTTGAACCGGTTTCCAGTCAAACCTTTTACTCAAGCCTGGAGCAAAGCTATCAAGCTCTTCGAACATGCTCTTTTCGCCTTTGAAAGTCTCTGAAACCAGATATTTAACCAGGGGGAAATGCTCTAAGGCGACGTTCAGCAAGCCCTGGATATCATGCGGGCGAATTGATCTGAGGTAATCAAAAAATCCACGGTCTCTCTCGAGAACAGGATTGAATGAGGCGAAAGGACCAAACAATAAGTAATGCTTACCGTCCACCACCCGCAAATCGAGATGTGGCACGGACATGGGAGGCGCGCCCACTTTCGCTTTGCCATAGGTTTTGGCCCGGTAATACCCGGCTTGCTCTTCACTGATCGGCGCCCGAAGAAAACGCCCCCCGACCGGAAAGCCGGTGAAGCGGTTCCGAAACGGCAAGTGGCTTTTCTTTAGAAGGGGGAATGCGCCCCCACCGGCCCCGACAAACAGCACATCCGCTTTATGCTGGACCGGCTTCCCTTTGCATTCAGCCTCGATAACCCACCGCCCTGTCGGGCTCCGGTGCACGCGCTTAACGTGGGTGCCATACTCAAATTTTACACCCAGGTCCTGCGTTGCGTGGGCCGCCATCTGCTCCGTTAACGCACCAAAATTAACGTCAGTACCTGTCTCAATGACGGTGGCCGCCATTTTTTCATGGCGTGGGCGCTCGTCCATGGTGTAAGGAATCCAGCTCTTGATTTCATCAAAGTCTTCTGAATAACGCATGTGCTCGAAGAAATGATGGGCCGACATTTCCTTGAACCGCAATCGCAGTTCTTCAATAGCGGACTCGGAAACAATGGTGCAGTGCTTGGTTTGATTAATAAACGTTTTAGGGTCTTTGATGACACCTTTTTCGATCAAATAAGCCCAGAATTGCTTGGCAACATTGAACTGGGCGTGGATCTTCAGAGCTTTTTCAACCGAAATGACCTCTGCATCTACTGGGGTGTAGTTGAGCTCGCAATTCGCTTCATGCCCCGTGCCGGCATTCCAGAATGGAGAGGAGTTTCCCGCGCCGGGACCGTCCAGTCTCTCTAAAATGGTGATATCCAACTCGGGTGCCAACGTTTTTGCCAGAGTGGCAAACGTGGTCCCCATAATTCCCGCGCCTATGATGACTACATTCATAAAGTCTACTCGCCAGCGTCAAATTTTTAGACATTCGCCAAAACGTTACTCAAATCTTGCTCATCTATAGATCGAAAATACTTCTCCCTGGCTTCCGGCCAATCCTTTAAAAAGACCGCTATGAGGCTTTGTCACCAACCCGGATCAGAAGGAGAGTCTTGCCCCAATCACCGCGAACCAGTCTTCTACATTGCCGCCCTCCGCACGAACGAAATCGGCAGTGTCAGCATATTTGCGCTCATGAACGACGCCGATATAGGGAGAGAATGATCGGTCGATCAGGTCATAGCTTAACCGCAGCCCGGTTTCTGTGGAAACCAGTCCCTTGCCGACTCCGATCTCCCGGTCTTCACTGAATGCCACCTTGGCATCCAGAGCGGCCACAAGAATCCAGTGGTTAGTCAGCAGGAGTTCGTATTCTGCATCCAGCTCCGTTGAGGTGTCTCCGTCCTTGCTGACATACAGATTAGCATCGATTTCAAACCACTGAGGAGCAAGCCCCGCAATCCCGAGAACTGCATAGGTTCGATCAGGGCCATCCGGCGTGTCAAATCTTAGACCGGCCTTGGCGTCAAAGAAGTCAGAAACAGGCGTCTGCACGACCAACTGATTTTCCAGCTTTTCGTAGGCCTGCTCTTCAATGGCGTATTCTCCCTTTGTCAGCCAACGGACTTTCAGCTCGTCCGTACCATAGAAAAAATCTCCGCTCCATACCCCAAGTTCTTCGTCGTCGTCACTGTAGCGGTATTCAAACTCCTCGAATTGAGCACCCCAGACCTTTAGCGGCATTTTACGCGCAGTGGTGTCCTGAATCCGCTCTTGAGCGGAGGCCGCTGCCGGTATGACGCTCAGCCCAAATACAGCGGTCGCAACCAATGATATCCAGCGACTCATACGTCGCCTCCTTCTTTGTCTATTGAGGCCTCGTCAGCAGCGGTCTGAGTGGTTTCCGGGCCGCCCTCAACAATGATCTTCCGGAACATCCCCGCTGCGGCATGGTAGGACAGGTGACAATGGAAGGCCCACTGTCCCGGCGCATCCACCTCGGTTTCCATATAAACCGTAGTACCGGGCTGAACGCTGACCGTATGCTTGACGGGGTTCATCTGGCCAGCGCCGACATCCAGAATGGACCACATGCCGTGAAGATGCATGGGATGAGTCATCATGGTTGTATTAACAAACTTGAACCGCACCCGCTCGCCATACTTGAGGCGGATCGGATCGGCGTCCTCATATTTGACGCCATTGATGCTCCAGGTGTAACGCTCCATGTTGCCAGTCAGTTTCAGTTCGATTTCCCGGGTCGGCTCCCGCTCGTCGTAAAGTGGCCTTTGTGCTTTCAGATCGGCATAAGACAGAAACTTGCCGCCATTGGCCGCCGTTGGAACCAGGCCGCTGCCCGCAGCGTAAAAGGGATCACTGGCACCACCAGCCGACATCATTGAACCCTGGCCCATATTAGAGTGATCCATGCCGGCCATGCTGGAGTGGTCCATGCCTTCCATTCCTTCCATGCTGCCGTGGTCCATGCCTTCCATGGCGCCCATGTCTGCCATGGTCAATCGGGCCGCTTCGCGCAACTCTGGCACTTCAGCTACCATTCCCGCCTCAGGCGCCAGTGTTCCCCTCGCATACCCTGAACGCCCCATGGATTCGGCAAAAATCGTAAAAGCCTGCGCCTCTCTGGGCCGCACGATTACGTCGAAGGTTTCTGCCACACCAATGCGGAACTCATCCACATTGACCGGCTGAACATTGTTTCCATCCGCCTGCACGACGGTCATTTCCAGGCCCGGAATGCGAACATCGAAATAGGTCATTGCTGAAGAGTTAATAAAACGCAGCCGAATCCGCTCTCCCGGATCGAAAATGCCGGTCCAGTTCTGGTCGGGGCCTTTGCCGTTAATCAGGCCAGTGAAGCCCTGCAGGTCTTCAACATCGGCTTTCATCATGCGCATATCACCCCATGCCATACGATCCTTCACGGTGGTCAGCAGACCGTTTTCAGAGACGTCCGAGAAGAATTCGCCGACGGTTTGCTGCTCGCGGTTGTAGTAGTCCGCCGTCATTTTAAGATTGCGCATGATGCGATCACCGGAATGCGGATGCTTGTCCGTCAGCTGAACCACGTAATCGCGATCGTAACGAAACGGTTCACGGCCATCGGGTTCAATCACAATGGCACCGTAGGCGCCATCCGGCTCCTGGAAGCCGGAGTGGCTGTGAAACCAGTAAGTGCCCGACTGGGTAATGGGGAACTTATAGGTAAAGGTTTCCCCGGGCTTGATACCCGTGAAACTGATACCGGGCACGCCATCCTGGTTAAAAGGCAGGATCAAACCGTGCCAGTGAATCGAAGTCATCTCATCAAGGTTGTTGGTCACATTGATGGAAACCTCTTCGCCTTCCTTGAAGCGCATAACCGGTCCCGGGGATTTGCCGTTGTAGCCAATACCCTCTTTGACAAAGTCTCCCGTGTCGATTTCGACCCGGTCGACAGTCAGATCGTACTCACCCGCCAAGCCCATAACAGGCAAAAGCAGGCCCAAAGTGCCTGCAAGAAAGGCCATTTTCATGGTCATCTACTCCTAACTACCTGATTTATAATGCTCGAAGCGTAAGCTCTCGAGCGGGCTGTTCGGTTACCCGGAGTCTGCAGACAATCACTCAAAATTCACATCGCCGTACATGCCTGCCTGGTAATGACCCGGAACGTTGCAGGCAAATTCAATACTGCCCTTCTCGGAAAACGTCCAGACCACTTCCTTACTTTCACCCGGCTCTAACAGCACGCTGTTCGGGTCGTCATGCTTCATGGAATGGCCGTTTCCCATATCCATTTCCATCATGTCCCGATTGAGTTTGCCCCCCTGAATAACCCCGTGTTCAACCATCATCATCATTTCTTTTTGATGCGCCTCGTGCATGGTGGGGGTGCCAATATTGAACTCATGCACCAGATTGCCCTTGTTTGAAACGACAAAACGCAAGGTCTCCCCTGGCTTAACCTGAATGGACTCAGGTTCGTAGTAGTTGTCATGCATTTCGACGTTAATAGTGCGACCAACGTCAGAAACCTTGCCCGACTTACCGGCTGTCGCGCCCTGGCCGTGGCCATCGTCATGGGCTCCGGCTCCCAGAGCAGTCAATGAAACTGACATGGCTAATGCTGCAACTACGAACTTTGATAGACTCATCAAACCTTCTCCTGTGATATGGCATAGCGTGCGCTCAAAACCCAATGGGCTTGTCCGGCAACGTGAGTACTTTGCTAAAACGCTGGGTACCATCGCGCACCAACCTGAATTCTTTCTGAAAATACCGAACTATTTTCAGTTCAGGCTGAATTCAGGTTGATCAGCGACACTGCACCGGCCTGATTTGGCTGAAAGAAGGAAGCAACAAATGAGATTACTGCTGGTAGAAGACGACCGATTGCTTGCCGACGGGCTTGCCAGTCAGCTTGAGAAAGCCGGTTTCAGCGTGGATGTCACTAGCACCGCCAAAGAAGCCGTTATTCTGGGTGAGCAGGAAGACTACAAAGCAGGCGTGCTGGATCTCGGATTGCCAGACGGAAATGGCCTGGACGTGCTGAGAAAATGGCGTGCAAGCAAAGCCACCTTTCCGGTTCTGATACTGACTGCCAGGGGGGACTGGCAAGATAAAGTAAACGGCCTGAAGGCAGGCGCGGACGACTACTTGGCCAAGCCCTTCCAAACCGAAGAACTGATTGCCCGATTGAACGCCATCATGCGAAGAAGCGAAGGCAGAGTTCACTCGTCGTTGAAGGCGGGGCGCTTTGAGCTGGATGAGAACCGGCAGTGCCTGAAAGGCGAAGATGGTGCAGAACACAGTCTAACCGGCACGGAATTCCGGCTGCTGCGATGCCTGATGAGCCGGCCTGGTCATATTTTTTCCAAAGAACAGCTTATGGAGCAGCTTTACAATCTTAACGAAAGCCCAAATGAAAATATCATCGAAGCCTATATCCGACGCCTGAGAAAGCTGGTCGGGCCGGAGACCATCGCAACGCGGCGCGGTCAGGGATATCTGTTTAATGACGCTGTTTAAAAAGCCTGTATCGGTAAAAGGTGCGCTTCTACTCCTGTTGTTACCAGCGGGCATTGGCCTGATGGCTATTGCATGGCTTGTACACGGGCTACTTCTGGAAAGGATGTCCCGGGAGTTTGTAGAAAGCCGCCTGAAAGACGAAGTGGCCTTCCTGGAGCATCATATTCGCCAAGCCGAAGGTCAATTAAACATGCTTCAGACCGGCGATTATTTTGAGGAGGTATTTCACCATGCCTTTGCCATCAAGTCCCCGGACCAAACGGTCATATCTCCGCAATCCTGGTACCCGTTGTTGAGCCCCTTGCTGCAATCTGATGAGCAGAAAAGTATTAGAGTAAACAATTCGAAGATATCCAACGCGCCTTCCGACATTCTCGCCTACCGAAAATCATTTTCTGTAAAAGGCATTCCTATTACGGTAATCGTCTCAGAAGACATGGGGGCGCTACAAAACAGCCAGGCAGAACTGCATGCATGGACAGCGATCGTATCGATCTTGCTGATCTTTTTGCTTGTGGGGATTATCTGGTTTGGCATTAACCTGTCAATGCGGCCTGTTGTCTCGCTCCAGGCCGCTCTCAAACGATTACAGAGCGGCGAAATATCCCGGATCAACGCACAGGCTCCTGAAGAGTTCCGGCCATTGGTGCAACAACTCAATCAACTGCTTGATTCTCTGGATCAACGGCTTGAGCGCTCCCGGGAAGCGCTCGCAAATCTGTCTCACAGTGTCAAAACGCCCATTGCGGCCGTTAGACAGGTTCTCGAAGATACCAGCCGGCCACTTGATAATGACCTGAGATATGAGATGGGATCGCGACTAAGCGATATCGACAAGCAGTTGGAAGCGGAAATGCGGCGCAGCCAGTTTGCCGGGCCACAGGTAGGTAAAAGCGCCTACCCGGTGAAGCAAGCCCGTGATCTTCTGTGGATGCTGGGCCGGCTTTACCCGGAAAAGTCATTCGAACTATCAACGTCACTCACTGAGGAATTTCGCTGGCCAATTGAGGCGCATGATCTGAACGAAATATTGGGAAATTTACTCGATAATGCCGGAAAATGGTCCGCAGAATGCGTTGAACTTTCTTTAGAACAACATGATGGTTTGGCGCAGATCATCGTAACTGACGACGGGTCTGGGGTTTCAGAAGGTGAATGGGTGCACTTGGGACAGAGAGGGCGACGGCTCGATGAGCAAACTCCGGGGCATGGACTTGGCCTTGCTATTGTCCGCGAGATAGTCGTTCGGTATGGAGGCCAGGTCTTCTTTGCAAATGGGTCAAAAGGAGGTTTGAAAGTACGAATCGAAATCTCTGTTTAATGCCCTTTCTCGCAAAGTGCCATTTGCCTACAAAAATCATTGCCGCCGTACTGCGAGCTGTATACTTACTCAGGGTTCTATGAAATCACACTAACTACGCCAAAAATGCGGCGAAAACATCACGAACACACTAAGCAACTCCAGCCGCCCCAGCAACATAGCCACCATCAGGACCCATTTCGCCGCATCCGGTAACGTTTGAAAATTACCGGCGGGGCCTATGGTGTCGCCGAGCCCTGGCCCGACGTTAGCCAAAGCTGTCGCAGCTCCCGTTAAGCTCGTAACGAGGTCCAACCCCAGTGCAGCAAGAATCGCAGCGACCACGGCCAGTGTTGCGAGGAAAATGAATGAAAACGCAACACTGGAGGCCACAATCTCATCACTGATAATTCGCCCGTTATAGTATCTCGTCATCACTGCATTCGGGTGCAGAAGCCGAAGCACCTGCTCCCTTAAAAGCAGCATGGACAACTGAAACCGGAAGATTTTCATGCCGCCGCTGGTCGAACCCGAACAACCACCCACAAACGTCAGGAAAAAGAACACAACAACCACGAATGGTCCCCAGAGCGAGTAATCCTGAGAGGCATACCCGGTGGTAGTAACGACGGAGGTCACGTTGAACAACGCATGAACAAAGGCATCTAGTGGAACAGTCCCCTCCTTCACTACACGATAGATGGCTATCATCGCTGCCACCACTAACAAGAACTTGAGGAAAAAGTGAACCTGGCGGTCCTTTAGCAGCGGTTTTGCATGGCCATTCAGTAGCCGAACAAACAGAAAAAATGGAATGGCGCCGAGCATCATGAAAATGGACGACGCGAACAGGATTGGAAGCTCGTCAAACTGCCCCATCGAGCTATCTGAAGTCGAATAGCCGCCGGTGGAAACGGTGGTTAACGCGTGATTTACTGCGTTGAAGAGGTCCATCCCCAGTGTCCAATAGACCAGAATGCAACTAAAGGTCAGTGCAAGGTAGCTAAACACCAGACCTTGGGCCAGGCGGTTTGTCCGGGGCACCGCTTTCTCAGTCCACTCTGACGATTCCGTGGCAAACAGTCGCATACCACCGATTCTCAAAAATGGCAGAATCGCCACAGCCATGCCAATGATTCCGATGCCGCCCATCCACTGCATAATGGAGCGCCAAAGCAGAATATCGTAAGGCAAACTATCAAGGCCGCTCAGCACTGTAGAGCCAGTGGTTGTTACACCGGAAATGCTCTCGAAAAACGCATCCGTAATGCTGAGCTTCAGATCACTGAGCAACAATGGCAAGCTCGAAAACAACGGAATAACAACCCATGCCGACACGGTCAGGATAAACATCTGCCGTTGCTTGAGCGCGTGACGTTTTCGACCGACACTGAAGAAACAAAGCAAACCAACCACGAAACAGATACTTGCCGACGTCACAAACGCCTGCCAATCCGGCGTGTCACCGAACATCAGCAGGTTCACTGGCAGTGTCATCAGAAAGCTGAGCAGAATCAGCAGAAACCCAAGAATCTGAACAACAGGCAATACATTGAACAACGCCATCATCAGGATCGCCAAGTCATTTTATGGACCATTTTCGCCAACGCAAAGGCGATTGCGGCTTCGGCTAATTGCACATATTTGGCGCTGCCAGCGTAGAACAAATCTGCTTTTGTGTGAATTACAAATTAACCAAGGCGGAAGCTAGCTCACTTCTTGAGGGTCAACTCATTATTGAGAGTATGGAAGCCGTCCGCTCCTTGAGTGAGTTTTATAGCAGTATCGATTTGCCTCTGTGTGTCGAGGACGCCAACCAGACGCACATCACCTTTACGCGTGGTCACGTTAATATCAAAGCCATTCAGAGCGACGTCTCCCTGCAAAGCTTTTTTGACGTTTTTCGTCACGTCCGCATCAGCTACGTTGGCGGCGTTCGAGGTGGTCCGCTGTATACCTTCGAAATTTCCAGGGGGCTTGTTGCAGGCCGTCAACAACGCAAGGCTGATCAAGGCAATGCTCAGAAATTGTGTTCCACGATGTTTGCTCATTATAGTCTGCTCCTTGTTGGCAGGGTTTCTGCCAGTTTTCAATTGATGAGACTGCGCCTGCATGCGACGTCGGTCTGTATGTTGCCAAACAACAGCGGTCCGTCAGTGACCGAGGTTGAAAGACGATCCCTGTTTCAACGAAATTCAAAAATTTCCTGATGAAAGCGTAATGACATGGACCGTTGCTTCAGTCCGCTTCGCAAGGCTTTTGCCAAGCCTTCCGGCCCGCAAAACCAGATGTCCACCCTATGGGCATGGATCTGCAGTTGGTTCGCGGTCAATCGCTGTCCCTGCAGGCTGTCATGGATGTGCAGTGATATGTCCGGAAGTTGCTCCGTCAGTTTTAGCAGACGCATCACCATTGGATCACTCGCCGCTCCAGCGCTGCAGTAATAAAGTGTGACCGCAGGATGTGCTTGCTCGGTATTGATCAGCCGGTTTTCCAGTGCAGCGAGAAACGGTGTGATACCTATGCCACCTGCCACCCAGATCTGCTGCGCATTTTTTCTGCCGCCATCGAGATTAAAGCGACCATAGGGGCCTTCGAGTGTAACTGCCTGTCCACTGCGTAGCTGCTGCGGGATCTTGCGGGTGTAGTCCCCCAGGGCCTTGATCTGAAAACTGAGCTGCCCGCTGGCATTGTCAGCACAGGACAGGCTGAAAGGATGTGCCCCTTCGATCCGATCGAATGTTACCAGGGCAAACTGCCCGGCGCGATGGCCGGGCCACTGCCTGCCCATGTCACAGACGACCTCTGTGATGTTAGCTGATGTTTGCTTGACGGCCTGAACCAGCCCTTTGTAGCGACGACTGCTTCCGATTTTTCCGGTCAGTGATTGCAGGCTGGCGGTGACACCAGCCACCATTAACAGTGCCATCAGCCAGCCGGTGGGTTGTTGCCACCATTGCAGTGGTGCCAACAACACTGCATGGGCGACCAGTGCCAGATAAATCAGGGGCATCACCCGATGCAGGTAACGCCAGTAGCCAAAGGGCACCCAACGGATCAGGGTAATGACAACCAGAAACACCAGCAGATACAGGCCCGGCTCGCCAAGATCTTCAGCGCCATCCTGAAGACTGTCCAGCAAGCCCGAAAAATTTGCTTCCTTCAAGCTGCGGTCATTACCGAACAGGGCTTCGAGGGCATCATCCGCCATTTCGATCAGCCAGTGCGCCAGCGCAAAAATGACGGCCAGAATGCCGGTCCATTTATGCAGCTGATACATTTTGTCCAGACCAGCCAACGGGGATTCCAGCCATCCGGGTCGGGTCGCCAGCACCATGGTGATGGACATGAAATTGATGGCAAGGTACCCGCTGAGCGTCAGTAACTGCTCATAACTAAGCCCTGGGGTCCAGAAACTGAGCTGAACCGCCAAAAGCAGAAAAAGGGCAACACTGACACGCATGTTGGGCACGAATAAACTCCGACTGGGTTTGTTTGAATTCTGCAGGGTTAACCTGACAGCAGCCTTAAAATCAACAAACTAAGTCGGGTTCAAACTCTCACACAGGGTTCGTATTGCACGTTTCACGCCCTTCAAATAAGATAGTAATCAATTACTATCTTTTGTGGGAGGCTATCATGATCAAGCGCTCAAAGAACCTTCCGGCCGATGCACGCCGGTCCGCTACAGTCGAGTCTGTGGTTCAGCTTGCCGGCTCGCAGAATCCTGGCGAGATAACGACAGCTGCTATCGCCAAGCACATGAATTTAACCCAAGGCGCTTTGTTTCGCCATTTCCCGAACAAGGAGGCCATTTGGCAGGCTGTCATGGAATGGGTGGCGGAGCGTCTGCTGGATCGAATTGACCGCTCTACACAGGGAATTGAATCGCCTTTGGCGGCATTGGAGGCGATATTCATGACTCATGTCGAATTTGTGGCTGAGCATCCTGGGGTGCCCAGGATGATGTTTGGCGAACTTCAACGTGCAGAATCGACGCCAGCCAAGCGTATGGTGCAGACCCTGATTCAACGCTACGGAGAACGCCTCAATCATCTTATTGAGAAGGGCAAGTCGAGTGGTGAGTTGAATTCTTCGTTGGATAACGAGGCGGCGGCCACGCTGTTCATTGGCACGATTCAGGGCCTGGTCATGCAATCGCTATTGAGTGGAGATGTACAACACATACGCCACGATGCACCCCGAGTATTCGCGATTTATCGGCGCGGTATCGGGAGTGATTTATGAAACACTTGCCGCTGCAGGGCCGCACCCTGGCACTGCTGGCTGTCATCGTTCCTTTGCTTGTGCTTTTCATCTACGTTGGCTTGCGCTCTGGTCCACTGGCCCCCGTCGCAGTCACCGTCGTGACAGTGGAATCGCGTGCGCTCACGCCGGCGCTGTTTGGCATCGGCACTGTGGAAGCGCGTTACACCTACAAGATCGGACCAACGTTTGCCGGGCGCGTCAAATTCCTGGAGGTGCATGTAGGCGACCAGGTCAAGGCTGGACAAGTACTGGGCGAGATGGACCCGGTCGACCTTGATGACAAACTGCGCTCGCAGCAAGCGGCATTCAGGCGAGCGCAAGCTGCATTGCGCGACGCGGAGGCTCGGCAAACCTATGCGCAGACCCAGGCGGGCCGCTATAAAAAGTTGTTCGCCGCGGGATCGACAAGCAATGAAGCTCTCAACACCAAACAACAGGAATTGGATATAGCCGCGGCCGGCTTATCCGCTGCGCAGGAAGACCTCGCCCGTGTTCGGTCAGATCAAGAGGCTCTGGTGACGCAGCAGAAAAATCTACGGCTGATCGCCCCGCACGATGGCGTAGTCGCCTCGCGAGACGCCGAGCCAGGCACGACGGTCGTCGCCGGCCAGTCCGTGCTGGAGCTCATCGATCCCGAGAGTTTGTGGGTCAATGTGCGCTTTGACCAGGTCAGCGCAGCGGGGCTGGCCAAAGAGTTACCGGCTCATATTGTTTTGCGCTCACGTAGCGGCCAAACGCTGAATGGACGTGTGTTGCGAATCGAACTGAAAGCCGACGCGGTGACCGAGGAAATGCTCGCCAAAGTGGTCTTCGATGACATTCCCCGGCCTCTGCCACCGATAGGTGAGCTGGCAGAGATCACGGTTGACCTCCCTGCCCTTCCTGCCGCGCCGACCCTCTCCAATGCTGCAATTCGTCGCGATGGCGATAACGTGGGCGTTTGGCAAATCGTTGACGAGGAGTTGCGTTTAACGCCAGTCACTCTGGGTGTTTCGTCCCTGGATGGCTTTGTTCAAGTCCAAAAGGGAATCAAGGAAGGCGATCAAGTTGTGCTCTACAGCGAAAAGGCGCTGACGTTGAGCAGTCGCATCGACGTGGTTGATCACATTCCAGGGGTGTCCAGATGATAAGCCTGGCCGGCCGCGACATTCTTCAGGCGTGGGGGAAATTCGTTTTTACCGGTGTAGGTCTCGGGCTGCTGATTGGCGTAACGCTCTCTATGGCCGGAATCTATCGTGGCATGATAGATGATGCGAAAGTATTGCTGGATAACAGCAGGGCAGATCTCTGGGTGGTGCAAAAGGATACCCTGGGCCCTTATGCAGAACCGTCCAGTGTCTATCAGGATACCTGGCGCGGTATCCGCGGTATGCCCGGTGTCGCACGAACAGCCAATGTCACTTACCTCACCATGCAGGTGCGCCAAGGTCAGCGCGATGTGCGAGCAATGATCGCCGGCATAACGGCAGGCGAACCCGGCACACCTGGCTGGCCGCCGTATCTGGTTGCCGGCCGTCAGATCACCCGTAGCCATTATGAAGCCGTCGCTGATATCGCAAGTGGTTTCAAGCTTGGCGATCGCCTCCAGATACGCCGCAACCACTACACAGTGGTTGGCTTGACCCGCCGCATGGTTTCCTCTGGTGGCGACCCCATGGTGTTTATTCCGTTAAAAGATGCCCAGGAGGCACAGTTTCTGAAAGACAATGATGCCATCTTGCAAAGCCGGCGTCGCACTGAGGCCAACCCGGCATTCAACAAGCCAGGCAGTCCTGACTTGCTTGACGCCGTTATCCATTCGCAAACCACCAACACCTATGTAAACGCGGTTCTGGTACAGATAAAAAACGGTTATAGCGTGGACGATGTGGCTGAATCGATCCGCCGCTGGAAACGGCTGACGGTGTATACCCGGGTGCAGATGGAAGAGATCCTTGTAGGTAAGTTGATCGCCACCTCCGCAAAACAGATCGGTATGTTTCTGGTGATTCTTTCGATGGTTAGTGCAGCTATTGTGGCTTTTATTATCTATACACTGACGCTTGGCAAAATCCGTGAGATCGCCGTGCTCAAGCTGATTGGCACTCGAAACCGCACTATTGCCGGAATGATCCTGCAACAGGCAATTGCCCTGGGAGTCATCGGCTTCGTGGTTGGAAAAATAGTCGCCACCTTGTTTATGGCACCGATATTTCCCAAATATGTGTTGCTTGAACCCCTTGATTCAATATTTGGGTTCATTGCGGTTGTTTTGATCTGCGTATTGTCGAGCGTTATCGCCATTTATGCTGCACTGAAGGTTGATCCGGCCGAAGCGATTGGGTGACAAGATGAGCGAAAAGGGTATCCGTATTGAAGGATTGAGCAAGCGTTACGGCAAGGGCGATACTGCAGTTGATGCGTTAAAGCATGTAGACATGCAGGTTGCACCGGGAGAAGTTGTCGGCCTCATTGGGCCTTCCGGCTCCGGCAAAAGTACCTTGCTCAAATGTCTTGGTGCGGTGATTAACCCGAGCGCCGGGCGCATGATTCTAGGTGATCAAGTAATCTTTGATGATGGCTGGAAAGTCCGTGACCTTCGCGCTCTGCGACGTGATAAAATCGGCTACGTGTTTCAAGCTCCGTATCTGATTCCTTTTCTTGATGTCACTGATAACGTTGCGCTACTGCCTATGTTGAGAGGCATGCCAAATGGCGAGGCGCGTGCAAGGGCACTCGAATTACTCACAGCGCTGGACGTACAACACCGTGCCCGCAGCATGCCATCAAAGCTTTCTGGTGGCGAACAGCAGCGGGTAGCGATCGCACGCGGGCTGGTAAATCAGCCGCCAGTGATACTGGCCGACGAACCGACGGCCGCCCTTGACAGTGAGCGCGCCATGGCCGTCATAAAGATCCTCAACGACATGGCGTGTAAGTTCGAGACCGCCATTATCGTTGTCACCCACGACGAAAAAATCATACCCACTTTCAAGCGTATTTATCACATCCGTGACGGCGTAACCCACGAGGAAATGGGCGAAGGACGGGGGTTTGAATGAGCGCCGTGCTAAGGTCGAACTGATCCGGCAAAAGGACTACAGTCGCACACGATGAGGTATAGTCTATGTCTTGACAAGTGAACCCCTTGAATACATTGAACCTCACAGGGAACTGAAATAGCGCTACGCAGTCCCTCGATAAAACACATTTTTTAGCATCCTTTTGCGGGTGTGTTCGTCTCCATGACGGGAATGCTTCAACCATGCCCCTTCCAAGGAATGTTTAGATGACCACACGATTGCGCGAGCTTTACGCCAGCAACTCTCGTGAAGCCAACCTGCTGTTTTTTATGTTGGCCGTCTTTGTGCTGATCTATTTTATTCCAGCCGGAACTGCGCGCTTCGACAACGCAGTACTGGAGGCGGTTCGCTTGACCCATTGGTACGCCCAGGAACACGTTATCCTGTGCTTGCTGCCAGCGTTCCTGATTGCCGGTGCCATGTCGGCGTATATCAGCCAGGATGCGGTTATGCGCTATCTGGGGCCCGAGGCGTCCAAGCCGGTGGCATTCAGCGTGGCATCGGTATCCGGCACGCTGCTGGCTGTCTGTTCCTGTACTGTCCTGCCCCTATTCGGCGGCATCTACAAGCGTGGTGCGGGCCTGGGCGCGGCGATTGCGTTTCTTTATTCAGGGCCCGCCATCAATATCATGGCCGTTGTCGTCACAGCCAAAGTTCTGGGGCCTGAGATCGGTATTGCCCGGGCCGTCGGAGCCATTCTGTTTGCACTGGTGATTGGTACCATCATGCACCTGATCTATCGCAAGGAAGAGGCACAGCGAACGGTCAAGAACGCTCGCGGATTTGGTGGCGGTGACACTGATAAGCCAGCGAGCGCAATTGTGCCTTTTTTCGCGCTGATGGTCGGGGTGCTGGTATTCGCAAACTGGGCGGCTGCCGACAGCGCTGTCTGGATGCAGATCTATGAGTGGAAGTGGCTGATTACGGCACTGCTTTCCGCCGCTCTGGCGGGACTACTGATCTGGCGCTGGCATTGGCCGGCGAATCAATTGCTGATTCTGGCGGCTGTCATTGTGGTTGCGGCTGTCATCGTGCCAAGTGCTCCCGAGTTGCCCTTTGCTATCGGTATTGCCGGTTTGATGATTATCGCGGCATTGCGTGATCAAGATCGCGAGTGGACCCTACAAAGCTGGGATTTTGCGAAACAGATTCTACCGCTGCTCCTGGGCGGGGTATTCATTGCCGGCTTCGCGCTGGGTCGTCCTGGCCATGAAGGAATCATTCCTTCGGAATGGGTAGCGATGGCCGTGGGCGATAACACACTGACCTCCACAGTCATCGCCTCGGTATTGGGCGCACTGATGTACTTTTCTACCCTGACCGAAGTACCTATCGTTGAAGCGTTGATGGGATCCGGTATGGGCAAAGGGCCGGCACTGGCGCTACTATTGGCAGGGCCCGCACTCTCCCTGCCGAACATGCTGGTGATTCGCACAATATTAGGCACGCAAAAAACGTTGGTTTATTGTGCTTTGGTTGTGGTGATGGCCACCACCACCGGTTTTGTTTATGGCAACTGGTGGTAATTCCAACCGTTAAACTCATGTAAAGAGCGAGGACAAACAATGAAATTTACTATCTATGGCAGTGGCTGTTCCAAGTGCAAACAATTAACAACGAATGCAGAAGACGCAGCAAATGCGAAAGGACTCCAATATGAAGTCGAGAAAGTGACCGACACCAATGCCATCATTGATGCCGGCATTATGCGCACCCCGGCACTGGCGATTGATGGTGAAATCGTTATTGAAGGCAAAGTGGCCAATGCAGACGAGATCCAGAAATTGCTCGCCTGAGGTATGGATGGCGGGTCAGGCGCCCGCTTCTGGTTTTCCAGCGATGCACGAGCGAGCCTTCAACTGTGCGCGTCGACCACGGCAATATTAAGTTCGGCTTCAAAACCGTCGCTCTGGCCTGAGGCTGGGGATCGAAGGGTCAGCGTAATTCCCGCACCACTGGCGATGGCTTCCACAATCGCAAGCCCGATGCCGGAGCCCACTGCTTTCGTGCTGGAGCGGACAAAGCGGTTTCGCAACAAGGCGAGCTTCTCCGGCGATACAATCTCACCGCGATTGACCACCCGCAGGATACCGTCGCCTGTCAGGCTAATGTTCACGGGTTGATCGTCCGCACCATGCCTGAGGGCATTCTCGATCAGATTTCGAGCCAGAATGGCGAAGGCATCCAGGTCAAGTAATGACGTGACGTCTCCATCAGGCAGGTTGAGCTCGATTTTACCGGGCGCCTGGTGCTCATAATCGCTGGCGATCATCCGCAGTATGGGTACAAGATCGTGACGATGTTCTGATAAGGCGCCGCCACCCTCAGCCTTTGCCAGCTCCAACAGCTTCTCGGACAGTCTGGAGAGGGTGCGTAGAGACACTTCAATCTCGCCGGCTTGGGTTTTAACTCTGACGTCCTGCGTTTCCACCTTTAACCGCTGGAGCTTGGCCAACGCCGTTGCTAGCGGGGTTCGCAATTCATGGGCACTGTTGGCGGTAAAACTGCGCTCGGCTTCAAGTGCGCGACGCAAGCGGTCCAGCAACCGGTTAACCGAAATCATGATGGGCCCAAACTCTTCCGGCAGACGGTCGACTGCCACGGGAGAAAGGTCGCCACCACCACGGACCTCTATCGATTGCTGCAGTAGTAAAACCTCGCGAAGTGACCGTCTTATCACCCACCACACCCCGACCAGGCTGATGGGAATTAAAAGTATCAGTGGCAGGAGTAATGCAAGACTCGTTTCCAGCACGGCTACGCGTCTATGCGCCAAGGGCTCGGCAACTTCAATGTACAGCGTACCGCTGATGGCTGACTCCCCGTATATCCGGTGAGTTGACGTTTCGGAGAATCCTTCTTGGGGTATGGCACCGAAAATCCGGGGATCCGCGTCGTGGGATTGCAGCAAGAGGTTGCCTGACTTATCGCGAATCAGATAGGTGAGGTACTCATCGTGCTCTTTCAGGGCCAATGCCCGCTGAAGGCCGGTGTCCCCTTCCCTGTTCAGTATGTCGGTCACAGCCAGTGGCAGGATACGCTGCGCTGTTTCCTCCAGCGCACTGTCGAACACCTCGTTCATTTCGTGCCGGGCGACCAGGCCTGAAGCAATAACGCCCAACAGCCAGAGCAAGGTCACTCCGATGGTGAGCCAGGTGCCAAGGGTTTTTTGCAAGCTGGTTTTAGTGCTCATCAGGTTCCAGCCGGTAGCCCATGCCTCTGACAGTCACTATGGCACTTCGCCCCAGTTTTTTGCGTAGACGGCTGATGTAGACCTCGATGGTATTACTTTCAATTTCGGCCCCGAATTCGTACAGCCGGTCTTCAAGCTGAGCCCGCGATAGCAGTATTCCCGGGCGCTGCAGAAAACCCTCGAATAGTGCCCATTCCCTTGCGGTTAGCTCCACCGGCTGACCGTTGCGGCTAATGCGGTGGTCACCAAGATCTACTTCAAGGTTTCCGACACGCACCAGAGGGTTTGGGTTGCCGCGATAGCGTCTTGCCACGGCGGCCACCCGGGCAGAGAGTTCAGATAAATCAAAAGGTTTTACCAGGTAGTCGTCAGCACCGGCATTCAACCCTGCAATGCGGTCTGACACCTGATCCCTGGCGGTCAGAATGATCACGGGGGTTGCATCACCGGTTGCCCGCAGTTTTTTTAAAAAATCAAAACCGTGGCCATCCGGCAGCATCAGGTCGAGCAAAATCAGATTATAACTGGTGGTTTTCACACTCGCATCGGCAAAACCGAGGCTCTGTACCCAATCCACGGCATGGCCATCTTCGCTGATCTGATCCCGCACAGCCTCACCCAACCCAGTTGTATCTTCAACCAACAGTACGCGCATATTTCGCCCTTTGCCTGATCATCAGCAGAAGATACTACAGCCGTTAACTGACCGCAGCCTGAAACAGCATTGTTACTATTCAGGCCAGTGTCAGGTAAGAGCCTTAAGATTCGTTAAACGCATTCAACGGGAGACATGCGATGAAAATAAAACCCATTGTTATCACATTTTCGTTGCTGCTAATGAGCAGCAACGCCCTGGCTGACGATGATTGCGATGACCCGATTGCCGGATGGCAGCCCCGGGAGAATCTCCGGCAACAGCTTGAATCGGAAGGCTGGACGGTTTTCCGCATCAAGGTGGATGACGGCTGTTACGAAGTCAAAGGCAGGGATCCAGATGGTCATCGGGTGGAAGCTGAGTACTCGCCGGCGACCTTTGAGCTAATGGAGATGGAGCGGGAAGACGACGATGACGATGACGATGACGACTCTCGGGGCAAGTCGGGGAGCTATAGCAAACCGATAAGCGAAGAGCAGGCTCCGCGTAAGGGCATCATCAAAGGCCGCCCCACCGTGACTGTTGAGTAGTTATAGGAGATTACATCATGAAGAAGATTCTGTTAGCACTGGGGCTTGCGACTGCCATGGCGTTGCCGGTTTACGCACAGGCCCGGGAAGTCACCTTTACCACACAACTGAGCAATTATGGTGGTGATGGAGCCTATCTAGCGCTCTACCTCACCGATGCCGATGGCCAATACCACGGAACTCTCTGGATTGCTGGCGAGAAGAGTAAGTATTACAAGCATCTGCGTGACTGGGCCCGGGGCAGTGGTCAGAGCCAGGCTGAATACGATGGCCTGACCGGTGCCAGTGTTACCAGTGGGCGCACCCTGAACGTGACGCTGGAACTTGACGACGCACTGATCGACTCCGGTTACCAGGTTCGTGTTGATACCGCCGTTGAAGACATGCGTGACAACCGTGCAGATGTGGTGGCTCCTCTGACCACTGAAGGTTCTGGCAAGTCAGTTTCTGGCCGTGGCTATGTCCAGTCCTTTGTTTATAACCTCAAGTAATTGACGGGACACAAGATTCATGTTGCGCAAGCTCCATAGCTTACCCGGATTGGTCGCTGCACTGTTGCTGTTGGTGCTGGCGATCACGGGCGTTATTTTATCTGTTGTACCTGCCATTGAACGGTCGGCCGCGTCCATCCCGGCGACCGGTGAACTCAGTGTTGCTGAGCTGGCCGAACGTGTAGTGGCACATTATCCGGGCACCGAGCAGATTCAACGCTCTCTTTCAGGGGAAGTTGTCGTCTATTACAGCCGTGACCGCCAGCCGGGTGCAGATCTGGTTAACCCCCTGACCGGCGAAGGTATCGCCCCCTATCAGCCGTCGGCCTTTTTACGCTGGGTAAAGAATTTGCACCGGTCGTTTCTTCTGGACGATGCAGGCCGAATACTCGCCGGGGGTTTGGCGGTTGTGATGGTGCTGATGTGCCTGTCCGGAATGTTTCTGCTGGCTCGGCGTATGGGTGGCTGGAAGGCAATTTTAAGGCCTATTGCCGGCACCGGTAGCTCGCGGGTTCACGCCGAGCTGGCCCGGTTTGCGGTTATTGGTTTGTTGTTGTCTGCATTGACGGGTAGCTACATGTCTGCGGTAAGGTTTGGTCTTTTACCGGAGGCTGCCAATGCGGAGCCATCATATCCGGCAGAGGTCTCAGGCGGCACGCCGGCACCAGTGAGCTCTTTGATCGCTCTAAAAAACGTGGATGCCAATGAGCTGCGTGAACTGGTATTCCCTTATCCGGATGATCCCAGTGACGTCTATTCCCTGAACACCACTCAGGGTGCCGGGTTCGTTGATCAGTCAACTGGCGAACTGCTGCAGTACCAGCCACGCTCTGCCGGTAACCATTTCCATCACTGGATGGTCCGTCTGCATACGGGTGAAGGCCTCTGGTGGTTAGGCCTGGTTCTCGGAATGGCGGCATTGACCGTGCCAGCGTTGTCGTTTACCGGCATGCGGATCTGGTGGCAGCGGCGCTCATCATCAGTGCGCCTTGATGAAGGCGCCAGCATCGAAACGGCTGATGTCGTTATTCTGGTGGGTTCGGAAGGTAATACCACCTGGGGTTTTGCCAGAGATCTCCAGCGCAAGCTCAACCAGGCCGGCAAGAAGGTACATTGCGCACCGATGAATGACCTAGCAGAGCACTACCCCCTTGCCTCTGTGCTTTTTGTTCTGGCATCAACCTACGGTGATGGCGGCGCGCCCTCCTCCGCCAGTCAGTTCATGACTCGGCTTAAACACTTTCAGGCGGATGACGGGTTGAAGTTTGTTGTTCTGGGATTTGGTGACCAGCAGTTCCCAAAATTCTGCCAGTATGCGCTGGATGTGGATGCCGCCCTCGGTAGCAAAGGCCTGCAGCAAATGCATCCCGTTACCCGAATTGATCGCGGTTCGGCACTGCAGTTTCGGGAATGGGGTGAGGCTATCAGCAAGCACATGGGCGTTTCATTGGCACTGACTCATAATCCTGCCCCCGCCGTCACGTCGGAGTTCGAGCTTGTTGAACGTGTTGACTATGGCGTTGCGGTACAGGCGCCTACCAGCATATTGCGTTTCAAACCGGTACAAAGCCGTAGAAGCTTATGGCAGGTATTGTCTTTAAAGAGTGGATTGCATCTGCCGAGTTTCGAAGCAGGCGACTTGTTTGGCGTTTCACCACCTGAGGATCAGACCGCCCGATTATATTCGCTGGCGTCTTCGGCCTCGGATGGACAACTGGAAATCTGCGTCCGTAAACAGACCAATGGCCTTTGTTCAGGATATCTGCACAGCCTCAAACCGGGAGACCGGATTACCGGATTTATCCAGCAAAATCCAGGCTTTCGTCCAGCAGGAGGTGCAACACCCATTATTCTTGTTGGTGCCGGTGCGGGAATCGGACCACTTGCGGGTTTTATCCGAAAAAACACCGATCGTAACCCTATGTACCTGTACTGGGGCGGTCGCAATCCGCAATCGGATTTTCTCTATCAGCCAGAACTTGGCTGCTATCTGAATGACCACCGCCTTACCGGGCTGAATACAGCGTTTTCACGATCAGCAGAGAAAGCCTATGTTCAGGATGCCATTGTTGCTGATGAAACCGCGTTGCGACAACTTATTGAGAAAGGCGCTCAGGTGCTGGTCTGCGGGGGACGGGATATGGCCTCTGGTGTTAGCCAGGTGTTTGACTCAATTCTCAAGCCATTGCATCTGAATGTAGATGAGTTAAAAACCGAGGGGCGTTACCTGGAAGATGTTTACTGACCGAGGATGCGATTGGCTCACTGATCATGACATCTCCAATCGCATTCCGTCCGCTGCCACACCGACATCGTTCGGTAGCGCCGGATTCATCATCAGGAACTCGTCCAGCTGATGACCAACATGCGTCAGCAATGTCCTTCCCGGGCGAATAATGTTAACCAACTCGAGCGCGAGCGTCAGGTCATTGTGATTTCTTGGCGGCTCGGGCTTTGGAGGCGTGCTGCAGTCCAGAACCATCACGTCAGGTCGGTGCTCGCAAAGCCAATCCAGAGAGGACTCTGGAAGCCATACAGTATCGGTTAAATAAGCCAGCCGTTTCCCCTGATGCTCAATGCAGTAGCCTAATACCGGCCTGGAATGATTCAGTGGTAATGGTGTTATTTTCAACGGACCAAGATTGACAGTCGTAAACGGAACCATTGGGGTCTGGAAATCAAGAATCCCGGGATGCTTATAAAGATCATCACACCCCCGTGAATCCGATGGACCGTATACTGGCACGGTGTGTTTGGCGCCCCACCTCAGATGGAACAACCCCATCACATGATCCATGTGGTAGTGCGTAAGCAGGATTGCCTGAAAGCTTCCTGGCGGAAAAGTCTCACACAAATCCGTTCGTCCCGCGTCCAGCATCAATGTATATCCACCTGCTTTTACCAGTGCACTGCACGCCCGGCGGGCTTGGCCTGGATCGCGATTCGCGCGCTCGCAAGCCGGACAATCACAGCCATAGACGGGCACCCGACGGGCATCACCCGTACCTGAAAACTCGAATTCAAAACCCATTGGCTTCCGCTTTTTCCGTGCCAGCGTTGCAGACCGTCAAAATAGTCTTAAGATGTCCGAAGGCGGTCTCCAGCTCATCATTGTTATCGACGATCTTAGTGTCTTCAGGCATCAGATCTGCAAGGTCTGCAGACCGATTCAGGCGCCATTCGATCGCTTCTGGGCACTCTCTCCTCCGCTCCAAAAGACGCCTGCGCAGTTCCACTGGGTTCACCGTGATCAGGATCGGAACAATTCTGTCACCGTAACGGTCCCTTGCCGCATCAAAGTTGGCTCTGGAGCCATTAACCAGAACACTACAGCCCAGGTCCAGCCAACGGTCAATCTCAATACCCACGCCGTAATGATGACCGTTCGCCTGCCATGTCATCGCAAACAGACCTAGCGTTTTTCGCTTTAAAAACTCCGAAGTCGTCAGTGCCACATGGTTTTCTCCACCTGATTCAGGGGGCCGGGTGATGTAGCGATGCGCCACAACCAGCGGTGAATCAGCGAGCCGCTGTCGACACAACCGCAGAAGTGAATCCTTGCCTGAGCCGGAAGGACCCATCAGATAAAACAGCCTTGCATCCATGGTTGGCTCCACTCAGTAAACCCTCTTCCCTGCCCGCCATACCGATTCGATCAGCGGTTGCTCGCCACACTCGCTAACCAGAACTAGATCGGCGCGCTTACCTGTCTCAATGACACCACGATCATTGAGCCCTGCGCATCTGGCTGGCATTGAAGAAACCGTAGCAATCGCTTTTGGTAAATCGTAACCGTTGTCTGCCATTCGCGCGAGGCGGAAAGCTGCATCCAACATGCTAGCCGGATAGTAATCCGAGGAGAGAATATCGAGCACGCCCTCCTGAGCCAGGGTTGCCGCAGCAATATTCCCGGAGTGAGAACCACCCCTGACCACATTAGGTGCGCCCATCATCACTTTCAGACCTTTTTCGTGAGACGCTTTGGCGGCCTCAAGCGTGGTCGGAAATTCGGCAATGGTCATCTCGAAGCCTACGGATTCCTCCACGTGAGCGACCGTCGCATCGTCGTGACTGGCAAGCGCTATTCCGCGCTGGTGACAGATTTCCACGATGGCGCGGCGATTCTTATCACTATAGCGCTGGCTGTCCTCTTTTCGCGAACGGATAAACGCCTCGATCTCCTGGCTACTGATACCATGCTTGCCCATGTAGTACTCGCGGTACTTGTCCAGATTCACGAACTGCCGCTGTCCCGGGGAATGGTCCATGACAGAAACCAACTGAAGCATCGGCTGATCAATCAACGCCTGAAACATGTCCAGGGCGCCTGCGTGGCTCACTTCGCATCGGAGATGCAGAAAATGGTCCGCTCGCAGCATACCGTCCTGTCTGCCCGCCTCCAGGGCATTGACCATGGTTTCCAGCGCTTTCAGCCGGGTACTGCCAGCTATAATGTCGCCGACGGAAATCGCATCGAATACGGTGGTAATGCCAGAGGCTACGATCTGCGCATCGTGGGTAATCACAGCTGGAATGCCTGGCCAGATGACGCCCGGGCGCGGTGAAATGTGTTTTTCCAGATTGTCAGTGTGTAACTCCACCATTCCTGGCATCAGGATGGCACCAGAACAGTCTATTGCACCCGTCAGACTGGAACGGCCACGAGTAATTTCGGCAATCTGGCCGTCGCGAACAACCATACTTCCATCGAATACCTCATGTTTGGTCACGATCCGCGCGTTGGTGAGCACAAAGCTATCGGCGGCCGATAGGGCACCTGCCACCTTGGAGTGGCTCTTTTCGTGATCGGCTACGTTCATGCCTGAATCTCCTCTGCTGAAGGCTGAGCTTGTCTGGCAGCCAGTGGTATCGCTCTGTCTGCGACCTGGTTTCGTACATCGGCATCGTGAAAAATGCCCACAACTGCGGAGCCACGTTCCCGCGCTCCCTGTATCAGTTGCACCACCACCTCCCGGTTGCCGGCATCCAACGACGCCGTCGGTTCATCCAGAAGCAGGATCGGGTAATCGACTATGAAGCCCCGGGCAATATTGACTCGCTGTTGCTCACCGCCGGAAAACGTGGAAGGTGCAAGTCTCCATAGACGCTCGGGGATGTTTAACTGTCTTAGTAGTTGTTCAGCACGGGCTTGACTCTTCTCCCCGCTGACGCCAAGGCGGCGGGCAGGCTCCATCACCACATCGAGCGTTGAGACTCGTGGAATAACCCGTAAAAACTGACTGACATATCCGATGGTGTGCTTGCGAATCGCGATCACATCCCTTGGCAGGGCCGTCACCAGATCCACTTCAGCTCCGAGATGGTTCACCCATACGCGACCGGATTCCGGTTTATAGTTGGCGTAAAGCGAACGCAACAGAGAACTTTTCCCGGAACCTGAGGGGCCATCAAGCACAACGCATTCTCCCCGGCCCACTTCGAAACTGATGTTTTGAAGCACTTGATAGGACACCCCACCCTGATTATGGAGGGTGAACCCTTTGCACAGTTTGTCGACACGTATCATTGCACTCATTGTTCAATCCTTCCCTATAGCCCGATCAGTTACTCAGTACCGACGAAACCAACAGCTGCGTGTAAGGATGACGCGGGTCATCCAGTACCTGATCCGTAAGCCCCTGCTCTACCACCTTGCCTTGTTTCATAACCATCAGGCGGTGTGAAAGGAGACGGGCAACGGCAAGATCGTGGGTCACCAGCACAACGGACAACCCAAGGTCCATCACCAGATTTCGCAAAAGATCCAGCAAGCGCGCCTGCACCGACACATCCAGGCCTCCGGTGGGCTCATCCATGAACACCAGTCGCGGGCTGGTCACCAGGTTGCGGGCAATCTGCAGGCGTTGTTGCATACCGCCGGAAAAGGTGCGCGGAATGTCGTTAATGCGAGCCGTATCAATCTCAACCTCCCGCAGCCAATGTTCGCCAGCCCCCCGCAACTCGCCGTAATGCCGACTCCCAACCGCCATCAGGCGTTCGCCAATATTGGCACCGGCGCTTACGCCCATGCGCAGGCCATCGCTGGCATGCTGGTGAACCACACCCCATTCGGTGCGCAAAAGCGACCTGCGATCACTCTCTGATATACCGTAAAGATCCTGCTCGCGTTGATGCTGATTGGTGTAAAGCACCCTGCCCTGATCAGGTGCCATCGCACCGGAGAGACAGCTCAACAGGGTAGTTTTTCCGGATCCTGACTCGCCGACAATGCCGAGCACTTCGCCGGGATAAAGATCGAAGTCGACCCCGTCCACACCCTTGCCGGGTGCATAAAGTTTCCGAAGCCCCTGAACCTGCAATAGAGGTGCAATGGCCTCTGGGGCCCGCTCTGCGGCCTGATTCATGAAAGTACCTCCTCAATGTGTGAAGCCTCGGAAGACGCGTCCCGGCGACCCCGGCAGTAATCGGTATCGGAGCAGACGAAAATTCGGGCGCCCTCATCGTCGGTAATCACTTCATCCAGGAAAGAGTCCTCTGCGCCACAGAATTCACAGTTATGCTCCCAGCGTTGGATTTCGAAGGGATAGTCCTCAAAGTCCAGACTGCTGACCCGTGTGTAGGGAGGGACGGCATACAACCGCTTTTCACGGCCCGCGCCGAACAGCTGCAGCGCCGGACAGTCATCCATTTTCGGGTTATCAAATTTGGGAATGGGCGATGGATCCATAACGTAGTGCCCGTTCACTTTCACCGGGTAGGCATAGGTGGTTGCGATATGGCCGTAGCGAGCAATGTCCTCGTACAGCTTCACGTGCATGACACCGTATTCCTGAAGGGCATGCATGGTTCTCGTCTCTGTTTCCCTGGCTTCGATGAATCGCAATGGGTCCGGAATGGGCACCTGATAGACCAGGATTTGTCCAGGTGACAGAGGCGTTTCAGGAATTCGGTGGCGTGTCTGAATGACCGACGCCTCGGTGGTCGCCTCGGTGGTAGCGACACCAGCGGTGCGCACGAAGAAGCGACGGATGCTGACCGCATTGGTGGTATCGTCAGCGCCCTGATCAATCACCTTCAGCACATCATCCTGACCAATCACCGTAGCGGTCACCTGCATGCCTCCGGTTCCCCAGCCATAGGGCAATGGCATTTCACGGCCACCAAAAGGCACCTGATAGCCCGGGATTGCGACCGCTTTCAGAAGCCCGCGCCGAATCATGCGCTTGGTCTGTTCATCCAGGTATGCGAAGTTATAACCGGTCGATTCTTGGGTTTGAGCAGATTGCATTGTCATGCTTCAGACTCCTGCCTGGGGTGTGTTTCCGTGGCGGCCTGTCGAACCTCGCTGCCGCGTTTGCGCTGGTGAAATTCCCGTCGCAGCTGGCGTAGAAGCACCAGCTCTGACTGAAAATCCACGTAGTGGGGCAGCTTCAGGTGAGAGACAAAGCCAGAAGAGTCCAGGTTGTCGCAGTGCGAAAGCACGAACTCCTCATCCTGCGCCGGCGTGTTCAGCTCCTCGCCCAGGTCTTTAGCCCTCAGTGCCCTATCCACCAGCGCCATCGCCATGACTTTGCGCTCGCCCTGGCCAAACGTAAGGCCATAGCCACGGGTAAACCTCGGCGCTTCGGTGGCGGAGCCACCAAACTGGTTGATCATGTCGCACTCGGTGACATCCATGTCGCCGATAACAATGGGAAAGCCCAGTTCTTCCGGCAGGATTTCGATGGCGACGGTGCCGTACCGGATTTCACCGGCAAAGGGATGGTTGCGCCCGTAACCGCGCTGAGTGGAGTACCCCAGAGCCAATAAAAAGCCTTCGTCTCCCCGGGCCAGCGCCTGAAGCCGAGTAGCACGGTTGGCGGGATACGTCAGCGGGTCCCGGGTTATATCTCCGGGCTCATCGTCTTTGCCCGAGGTGTTCCGATCCGCTTTCGCTTCTCCGTCTGGCCCCTCGATCAGGCCTTCGCGGTTGAGCATATCCAGCACCCGCGGGCACGCCTCGACAGGCTCATCGCTCGGCTCTGGGCCCTGCGGTGCCTCGCCATTGGCCATCAGCGTGAAATCCAGCAAACGGTGGGTGTAATCGTAGGTCGGCCCCAACACCTGTCCGCCCGGTACATCCTTGTAAGTCGCGGAAATTCGGCGCTGGATAGCCATGTGGTTGGTTTCCAAAGGCTGAGACGACACAAACCGAGGCAAAGTGGTCCGATAAGCACGAACCAGGAACACCGCTTCCACCGTGTCGCCGCTGGCCTGCTTCAACGCCAGAGCGGCCAGTTCCGGGTCGTAGAGCGAGCCTTCCGACATCACCCTGTCGACTGCCAAACGTAACTGGCTCCGGATTTGAGCAATGGACAGCTCTTCAACCGAGCCGTCGCCCCGGCGGGTTTCTGCCAGCCATTCATGGGCCGCATCGATGGCCTTTTCGCCGCCTTTTACTGCTACGTACATGGTTAAACCTCCATAGTCGCGTGGCTTAGCCGGGTAGTCCGGGGCAGCGCCATCAGACGATTGCCACAGGTCAGAATCAGATCGACACCACAGGGAAAAGCCGCACGGTTGCGGGCCAGGCGCTCTATCCAGCCGTGATCAAAGCCACCGATGCCTACTGTTCGCGTGCCGCGGATGCCGGGGCCTTCCAAATTCAGCTCACCGTTATCGGCCAGACTCTCCACCTCAACGATCACTGTTGCTGACCGGTCCGGATACTCGAAGGAGCCCTGATTAAAAGCGCCTAACCGGCCGTCTCCACTACTCGTCATCAAAACGAAAGCCGCCTGCGCGGCGTCTTCAACCAGGCGACACCCACAATGAAATCGCAGTGAGCTGGAAACCTCCGATGAGAAAAGCTCGGGCTGGATCCAAACCGGGGTTTCCTGATCAAGTAACGCCAGACACACTTGATAAGTGGCGGCTGAGATTGGCGGCGGGGATTCAATCGCACCTGTCGCCATGATCGTGCCTGGCTCTGCCATGGCGGAGAGAATCTGTCGAAACACCTGTTGCGACTGATGGGTGACGTCAGCAAACCCGGCACTCAACTTGTGCTGGCTGGTAAACATTGTCTGTTGTGCGTTCACGCTCACTCCCCTCTCACCATGGTCATAAAATCAACGCGGGTTGATGCGGCTTTGCGGGCCTGCAGTGACCGTGCGGCTTGCCACTGGTCATAAAGCGGCTGGATAACGGACTGGCCAAGCTCCGGGCGCTCCTGTAACAAGGCATCGAATATCGCTGCCAACTCCGCATGGCGCCGATTTCTCCCACGCACATAGCCGAATCCCCGAGCACCAGACACCGTTTCAATAACGCATCGGGTCATGGTGGTTTCGCCCAGATTGAAAGGCTGACCGGTCCCGCCAGTCCGTCCCCGAACCATTGCCAATCCGATTTCAGGCGCTCTCAGGCTGCGGTACTCCGGGAGGTCTAGACAACCCAGGCTGTTTTCCAGCTCAGCTTCATTGGCACGAGCCAGCACCGCCATCCAGTGCTGGCGCTGTTTGATGGCCTCTTTCTCAGAGGCTTGGGGGGTCTCATTCATAGCAACTCATCTCCTTCCGTTATCAGGTTCTGACGAGGTTCAATCCGATACTCAAAACAATCTGCCCGACTGCGGGATACGCTGTACTCAATGAGATTCCCCGAACGGGTACAGAGGTTGTTGGACCGGACCTGTAATAGGGGCTTATTCCGCGGGTACTGCAGCAACGTAGACTCCTGAGCCGTCGGTAACAGCGCAGAAATCAGACCCTGCTTACGCTCGAGAGTCAGCGCGTAGGTCGCCTCCAGATAGGCATGCAGTGACCCGCCCCGGTACTGTTCAAACAGATCCGGACAATGGGCAGTTGGCAGGTAGTGCGAAATCAGCGTGACCGGCTGATTATCGACACTCCGGAGGGTATCGATCTGAAATACCCGTGTTCCGGGCTTTACCCACATTTTTGCAGCAAGCGGCGCGTCCACAGAGACAGTTTGTCGCCCTATGACAGTGGCCTTGGCGTCGTGCCCCAGGGCTTGTACCGATTCACTGAATCGACCGCGGGCACCGATCCGGTATTCCAGAGAGTGCTCCAGCACCAGGGTGCCCTTACCATGTTGGCGGAGCACCATGCCGGCATGGACAAGCTCATCCAGGGCCCGGCGGACGGTGTGCCGGTTAATGGAGAAGCGTTCAGCCAATTCGCTCTCCGGCGGCAGATAATCACCGGCTCGGAACCGGCCCCGGATTTCTCTCTCCAGCGTGTTTGCAATGTCCTGATAAATGGCCATCAGATAAACCGCTTCCGGACACATTGAGAGATGAGGTCCAGCCCTGTCACCACCACGATGATCACGATCATTACGGCGCAGGTCTGGGCAAACATGAAACCGCGCATACTTTCCCAGAGAATCACCCCGATACCGCCCGCTCCCACCATGCCGAGCACAGTTGCCGAGCGAACATTGGATTCGAAGCGATACAGGGAATAGGAAATCCACAACGGCAGTACCTGTGGAATGACGCCGAAAATGATTTCCTGAATCCCGGTGGCACCGGTAGCGCGAACGCCTTCAACAGGGCCAGGGTCAATCGCTTCGACGGCTTCGGAAAACAGCTTGGCGAGCACGCCAGTGGTATGGACGAATAACGCCAGTACCCCGGCAAAAGGCCCGAGCCCAACGGCTACCACGAACAGCATGGCAAAGACCATTTCATTGATAGCGCGGCTGGCGTCCATCAATCTTCGAACCGGTTGGTATACCCACCAAGGCACCAGATTTTCAGACGATAAAATGGCGAATGGGATAGCCAGGATAATCGCCAGAAAGGTTCCCCAAACCGCGATCTGCACGGTTGTCACCATCTCGCTGACGTAAAAGCGCCAGGAGGTAAAATCGGGAGGAAAGAAATCACCTGCGAAAGTTGCCATGTTTTCTGCGTCGTTCCAGAGCGACGCAGGCCTCATCTCCGCGCCTTCCCAGGACCAGGCCATCACAGCCAGGAAAAGCCCCCAACCGAACAACTTGATCCAGCTATGGCGAGGCAGGTTGGCGGGTGCTTTTGTTGAGACTGAAGCCGTTTGCATAAGACAGATATCCGGTTGAATGTCGCCAGCAGGCGGACCGGAGGTTAGACCTCCGGCGTATTCACTCTTAGTTGGTTGCGGCCTGTTTTTCTTCGATCGCGGCTGCACGGCGGTTAAGTGCTTTGAGCTCGCTTTCGATAACGGCGATGCGGCGAGATTTTTCGTCGGCATCGAGATGCTCTTCCGCCTGCAGACTGGCTTTCTGTTTGAACAGGGCAAGCTGGCGAATCGGAATCAGCTGGTCGTTCGAGGAAACCTTGAACGGAGCCCACTGGAGGTCTGCCAGAACGGCCTTTTCAGACTCATTCTCAGTTCCATAGTTAAAAATGAAATTCCTGACTTTGCTCTTGACGTTCTCCGGGAGGTTCTTGCGCCAGACCAGTGGGTCGGCCGGGATCAGGGGCGATTTCCAGAGAATCTTCAACTGCTCAGCTTTCTGCGGGTGAGTTTCCTGAAGGCGTGAATAGCTCTCAGTGTTGAAGGTCGCAACGTCAACCTGCTTGCTCGCAACTGCCAGGGCATTGGTTTCATGGCTGGAGTTCAGAGTGCGTTTGAAAGCGCTCTTGGCGTCAACGCCATTGGCAGCAAACACGTAATAGCCTGGCACCAGGAAGCCGGATGTAGAGTTGGGATCACCGTTACCAAACGTGAGGTCCTTGGCGTTGGCGAGAACGTCCTCAACGGTGTTCAGGTCTTTGTTATCTCGATGGGTAATGAGCAGCGACCAGTAGCCCGGATTGCCGGTTACATCGACCGTTTGGGCAAAGATTTCGCCTCCGGCACGATCAACCGCTTCCATGGCTGACTTGTTGCCATACCAGGCCACGTCAACTTTATCGAACCGCATGGCCTGGATGATGCCGGCGTAATCGGGCGCAAAAAAAGCGTTTACTTCCATACCCAGCTGATCGGACATGTCGTCCAGGAACGGATTCCACATGGTCCTGAGGTTCTGGGAGGACTCCGTTGAAATAATGCCGAAGTTCAGGGTTTTCATTTCTTCGGCCTGAACGCCAGCGGCGGCGGTTAGCGATGCTGCGATAGTCAGGCCACAAATCCATTGTTTAATCATGATGTTCCTCGTTTCGTGGTTGGGTTAATCAGGACTTATTGCTACTGCGCCATGGCGAGGCCTTCCACGGGTGTGGCGAGCACACAACGGGGTTCAGGCAGGCTATGGTTATTGAAAGAGGTGGTGCCGTAGATGTTGTTCAGTAATGCGGGAGTCAGTTCACCAGCGGCGCCATCGTAGTGAACACGCCCTTGCTTCAGAGCAAGAATTCGATGGCAATAGCTGTGTGCATAATCGATCTGGTGCAAAGTCACCAGCACAGTCTTGCCGTCCTGCTGGTTGATATCTTCAAGAATATCCATGACGCACCGAGCAGACTCGGGGTCAAGCGAGGCGATGGGTTCATCCGCGAGAATGATATCCACCTGCTGAGTCAGAGCTCTTGCGATAGCAACCCGCTGCTGTTGACCGCCAGAAAGACAAGAGGCCCGCTTATGGGCGTGATCATCCATTCCGACCCGCCGCAGCGACTCCATCGCCAGCAATTTTTCCTGTTCGAAAAAAAGGCCAAGCGTGCCGCGCCAGACCGGCACTCTTCCCAGCAAACCCATCAGCACGTTGTCTAGCACACTGAGGCGATTCACCAGATTGAACTGCTGAAAGATGTAACCAATCCGGGCCCGTGTGTGCCTGGCACGCCGGCTCAGCTTTCCTGCAAGCTGCAAAGGCTCACCCAACACCTCGACACCGCCACCGGTCTGATCCCCTTTTACAAGCCCTGACACATGTCGCAGCAACGTTGACTTTCCGGAACCAGAAGGGCCAATAAGCCCCACCATTTCGCCTTGATCAACATTGATGCTGATATTGCTGAGTGCTGCGCCGTCTTTGCCGAAGGTCTTGCTCAGGTTATGGATGCGAATGACAGGCCCCATGACGTTCCCTCTGATTTGTGGTCATCTTGTATAGACATCCTGTCGATGTCAGATGACAGAGGGGAGTCACTGATGTGACGATTTTCTTAAAGTTATGTGGCAGGATCGGCCAGATTTATGTGAATAATGACCGTCTGATTTTCTTGCCGTTTATGCCAAACTCAGACGTCCAATAACGACAATACTCACAACAGAGCCTGTTCATATGAGCGAAGCCAAGACCCACTATCGGACCTGCAATATCTGCGAAGCCATGTGCGGCCTGGAAATCAAACACCAGGGCGGAGAGATACTGTCGATCAAGGGCGACAACAACGATCCGTTCAGTCGTGGTCATATTTGCCCCAAGGCGGTGGCCCTTCAGGATTTCTACAGGGATAAAGACCGCCTGAAAACACCCCTCAAGCGCACAGCAGATGGCTGGCAGGAGATCAGCTGGAACGAAGCCTTCGCCGAAATAGCCACCCGCTTCCGCGACGTTCAGCAGGCCCACGGCAAAGATGCGGTCGGCGTGTACCTTGGCAATCCCAACGCCCACAACTTCGGCAATGCCATCATGCTGCCGCGGTTTTTCAAGGCACTGGGTACCAACAATCGTTACAGCTCCGCATCCGCCGATCAGCTGCCCCACCATGTGGCCTCCAATTACATGCTCGGTGCCGGCATGCTCATTCCCATTCCGGACATCGACCACACAGATTTCATGCTGATCATCGGAGCCAACCCGATCGTCTCCAATGGCAGCCTGATGACGGCACCGGGCGTGGGCAAACGCCTGAAGGCGATTCAGCAACGGGGCGGCAAGGTGGTGGTGGTAGATCCCCGACGCACCGAGACCGCCAAGAAGGCCGATCGGCATCTGTTCATCCGCCCGGAAACAGACGCCCTGTTCATGCTCGCCCTGGTGCACACCCTGTTTGATGAGCAGCGCGTGAATCTTGGCCATCTCGAATCCCGTATTCACGGGCTGGATAGCTTGGCGGAGGCGGTGAAGCCTTATTCACCGGAAACCGTAGCCGATGCCTGCGGCATGGAAGCAACGGCCATCCGGGAGCTGGCACGCGAGATGGCCACAGCCAAAAGTGCTGTGTGCTACAGCCGGATGGGTGCCTCCACCCAGTCTTTTGGCGGCCTATGCCAGTGGCTGAATAATGTGCTGAATATTCTCACAGGAAATTTTGATCGCCGGGGCGGCGCTATGTTTCCCCAGCCTGTTTTCGATCTGGTGCGGGATAAAAAAGGCAAACCCAGCTCTTACGGCCGCTATGAGTCCCGGGTAAGAAAGCTGCCCTACTTTAACAACGAATTCCCGGTCGCCACCCTGGCCGATGAGATTCTGACACCCGGCGAAGGCCAGATTCGGGCCATGATTACCGTCGCCGGTA
Source organism: Marinobacter antarcticus (assembly GCF_900142385.1). Taxonomy (NCBI): domain Bacteria; kingdom Pseudomonadati; phylum Pseudomonadota; class Gammaproteobacteria; order Pseudomonadales; family Marinobacteraceae; genus Marinobacter; species Marinobacter antarcticus. The sequence goes on along the minus strand of NZ_FRAQ01000002.1, from coordinate 457,058 downwards.
ACCCCGTGCTCTCCGCCCCTGGCGGGATGCGTCTGGAAGAGGCGTTTGATGCGCTGGAGTTCATGGTGTCTGTGGACATCTACCTGAACGAAACCACCCGCCATGCGGACATCATTCTGCCGGCCACAACCGGCCTGGAAGTGCCCCATTTCGACGTATTCTTCAATTCCTTTGCGGTGCGGAACACAGCCAAGTTCTCCGAGCCCATGTTCGAGAAATCGCCCGATCAAAAACATGACTGGGAAATCCTTCGGGATCTCGCCCTGCACCTGACCGGGAGGGAAGACGACGGAGTGACGCCGGAGATGATGTTGGACGCCGGCCTGAAGCACGGTGCATACGGCGCGCAAGGCATGAGCCTGGACAAACTGAAAGACAATCCACACGGCTTGGATCTGGGGCCACTACAGCCTTGCCTGGAGCAACGAATTCAAACCGAAGACGGACTCATACGAATCGCGCCCCAACTGTATCTGGACGATCTGAAACGCCTGGACGAATCGGGATTTTCGAGCCGCGAACAGGATTGCGACTATCCGTTTTCCATGATCAGCCGCCGGCTGCCCCGCAGTCACAATACCTGGACCCAGAATTCCCATCGGTTAGTCAAAGGCAAAAACCCATGCACGGTTCAGATGAATACCGCTGATGCCCAAAAGCTGGGCCTTACCGACGGGCAGAATGCGCTGGTCGTCTCCTCCACCGGTAAAATTCAGCTGCCTGTGGAATTCAACGACGATATGTTTGAAGGGGTAATCAGCATCCCTCAGGGCTGGGGCCACAACCGGGCCAACACTGCCATGACCGTTGCGGAATCGCAGCCGGGTGTCAGCATGAACGACATCACTGACTCACAGCGCATTGATGCCTTGACCGGCAACGCGGCGTTTAACGGTACGCGGGTAGCTGTGCGGGTGGCTTAAGCCGCAATGGAAAAGGTGATCCATGTGAGACCATCTTTCTCAACGCCTTGTTAACTTTTCACAAATCAAGATTTCTGGTTAAAACCTCTGCGGATATAATAATCCGTTTTGTTCGATAAAGATCAGGGTCTTTTTCATTGTCAGCGTACCCTACTGGTTCTCCAGCGCCTGTATTTACGAACCAGGAATTTTCTGGCGTGCGATCAACCAATAGTTTTTTGAAATCAGCAGGTTTAATACCTAGTGCTTTAGCCGCTGCATTGTATGTACAGCGAATTTTGGATTTCTTCAGGTAATCTCGGATGATGATAATTTTATCTAGCATTAAAAGGTAATTCCTGGAAAGTTAACGCTTTTGTTTAGCGGCGCACATGTAGCGCAGCGAAATGGGCGTCCGGTGAAGGTGCCAAGGCCGCAGCGAAGCGGAGGTTTTGGTACCGATGATGGCTTTGTCACAACTCGTCTCGTCTCAGTGAAGCTGACTAAAGACTTTCGGGTGCTACTCGGCAATGCCGTATAATATCAAGGCCGGATCAGAGAATGCGCCTCCCCTATTTCCGCCCAATGAGTAATGCGTTGTTTATCCCCATCCCAGAAGTATTTCAAGTGCGGCCCTTGCACAGGAATGGACACAGTTTTCGGTTTAAACGCAGCGATACACTCACTGCCAGGATGTCGGACGCTATTATACAGCAGCCCATTCGATCCCTTGGTGCGCCAGCGGCGAGCAAACTTCTGGCTTAACGCGTAATCATCAGCGTCCGGATTATGCAGATCTGCGAACTCTGGCCCCCGGATGTCGTGCATCTCTAATGCCACGCAACCAACATAGGCTCTCATGGTGAGCTCGATGGATTCTTCATTGGCGGCCGCCATCTCACGCTCTTTGTGAAAAACGGTCTCCCGGATAGCAGCCTCAAGACTGCTGGCTGCATAGTAAGCTCCAAAGTGCCTGTCAGAAAAACGGCTTCCAAAGCCAATGTGCGTGAACGATGCCATCACCGGTGTACTGCCGGGCCCGCTGATCCGGTCGCCCGGTTGCACCAGTTCGATATCCCCAGCTTCGTCACGCAGCCGAGGATTTGTCATACCCTCAATCTCAAACGCCAGTTCATATTCGTCAGGTTCGAAGATGCGCTCGAAAAGGTCTATGGGCGGGTAATGGCTCGGAATGATGCGGTATGCCTCCCACTCAGGAAGGTGCAGCCGAGGGGTGGAGAACATTACCGCCCCCGCTTGGCGTCGAAATATTGGCGGGCCATCATCAGGTTCATCATTGAACCTTGCGTCATGAACTCCATGGCGGACTTGCCGCAAAACGGTACTTCAGACGTTTTCAGGCGGATTCTGCGATTGGCCCGTTCATGAGTTGGGTACAGCAACTGCACGGCCTTGTATATACCAAGGATGTAACTGATGCGCTCCATTGTATCATTGGAGAGCTTGGTGGGGTTGAGTTTTGCGTAATTATAGAGCGTTGTCCTGGATGGGCCACCAAGAAGCCTGCTGCGCTCTTCGGCACTACACCTCCACTCCTCCGTTACCCTGAAGAATCCCTTTAATGCCACGCGCCCTTTCTCAGCCTCGCGGTCACCTTCTGTGCTTCTACGCTCTACGACAGCCGTCATGGTGCACCTCTCAACATACTCTGTCCATATGTGATCAATATAGCATATATAGTACAGATGTTAACAGAGATGGCATTTCCAGTCGGGATGGCATCGCCCGCTTCCAAAGCTACCAATGCCTCGAAAAAATCATCCATCAGCGCGTTATTCAGAGCATTGCAAACCTCCGGACAATTAAGCCGAATCAGCGCTGCAGTCTCACGAAACTTAATCAATATATCGACTTATCTCATCATATATTACAAAGTAAATTATTATAAAAGAACCATAACTACTTGTAATAATTATTATTGAGATTAGGCCTTGAGATCACTCACTCGATTATTTAAAGCAACATGTTGACACATTATTTAAGTGAGGCGTATCTTCAAACGGAATGTAAAAGACCGGCTTCGTGCAGTCTGATACCAATAACAACAAATCGGACACAACAGGTGAATCAGATGGAAACAGGCATCTCGCTCAACCCGGAACGCCGTGCCGCCATGGTTCAAAGCGGCGCCTGGAACGATAAGCTAATCACCGACTACCTGGACGACGCGGTGGCAAACACGCCCGAGCGCGAAGCGATCATCGGTTACCAGGTCACCGAAGACTCCCGTATCGCACTCACCTACCGCGAGCTGAACGACCGGGTCACCCGCATGGCCGCCGGCCTCGCCGGTCTGGGTATCGGGAAAGGCGATGTGGTGGCCTGCCAGCTGCCCAACTGGTGGCAGACGACGGCCCTTCACCTGGCCTGCATGCGTATCGGCGCCATACTCAATCCGCTGATGTCCATTTTCCGCGAGCGGGAGTTGCGCTTCATGCTCCGCCTCGGCGAAGCCAGGCTCATGGTTATCCCCAAGGTGTTCCGGGGTTTCGATTACGAAGCCATGATGGACGGCCTGGTGGAGGAGCTGCCCAAACTGGAAACGCTGCTGGTGATTGGTGGCGAAGGCAATCGCAGTTTTGAGCAGCGCCTGATGGGTACCGCCTGGGAGGAGCAACAGGACACCGCAGCCCTGTTCCGCGAACGCAAACCCTCCGCGGATGATGTCATCCAGATTCTCTACACCTCCGGCACCACCGGCGAACCGAAGGGGGTGATGCACACCTCCAACACCCTGTTCTCCAACGTGCGCCCCTATGCCGACCGACTGCACCTGGGATCGGGCGATTCCGCGCTTATGGCCTCCCCCCTGGCGCACCAGACCGGCTTTCTCTACGGCATTATGATGCCCATCTACCTCGGCTCCACCGTGATTCTTCAGGACATCTGGGACGCCGAGTACGTGTGCAAAGTGATCGCCGCGGAGAAACCCGCCTTTACCATGGCGGCCACCCCATTTCTGGCTGACCTGGTCAAAACAGCCCCCAATCATGAGGGCGAACTCGATTCGCTGCGCATCTTCGTCTCTGCGGGTGCGCCAATTCCCAGCGCGGTGGTCGAGCAGGCCGGCAAGGTTCTTAAAGCGAAGATCATTTCTGCCTGGGGCATGACGGAAAACGGCGCGGTTACCATGACTTGCCCGGAAGATCCCCCCGAGCGTGCCAGCCAGTCAGACGGCAAGACCGTGCCCTGGATGGAAGTGAAAGTGACCGACTTTCAGGGCAACGACCTACCCACGGGCGAGGAGGGAAACCTGCTGGTCCGAGGTGCCAGCCTGTTTGTCGGCTACCTCAAACGCCCTGAACTCTATGGCGTGGATGAAGACGGCTGGTTCGGCACCGGTGACCTCGCCCGCATGGACAAGGACGGCTATATCCGTATCACCGGCCGCACCAAGGATGTCGTCATCCGTGGCGGTGAGAACATTCCCGTTGTTGAGGTGGAAAACCTGCTCTACAAGTTCCCCGGCATCGTCGATGTGGCTCTGGTGGGCTGCCCGGATGAGCGCATGGGCGAGCGCCTATGCGCCTACGTGACCCTCGACGATAACGCCACGGACGTCACCCTGGCCGAGGTTAAGAACTACCTAATTCAACAACAACTGTCCAGGAACTACCTGCCGGAATACCTGGAAGTGATCGAGGCCATGCCCCGCACTGCCTCCGGCAAGATCCAGAAATTCAAGCTGCGGGAACAGGCCAAAGAGGTTCATCTGGAACCAGCAAAGCGCAGCTGACCTTTGAGTCAGACACACAGGAGCAAAGAACTATGAAAGGTCTTAACGGAAAAACCGTCATCGTGACCGGCGGCGGAGGCGGTATTGGCCGCGCGGTCTGCCGGCGCTTTGCCGAGGAAGGCTGCCGGGTAGCGGTACTGGACCGTGACGAGAATGCAGCCCGGGAAACCGCAGACCTCATCTCCGGGGCCGGTGGCACAGCCAGAGCCTACACTGCGGACATAACCGATTACGCCGCCATCATCGACACCGTGGCAGCCATCGAAACCGACTTGGGCGTACCCACCGTGCTGGTAAACAACGCCGGCTTCGACCGCTTCATGCCATTCCTCAAGACCGAACCGGGCCTCTGGGACCAGCTGATTGCGGTCAACCTGACCGGTGCTCTGAACATGCACCATGTGGTGTTGCCGAAGATGGTGGCTGCCGGCGGCGGAAAAGTCATCAATGTGGCTTCCGACGCCGCCCGGGTCGGCTCCTCCGGTGAGTCGGTCTACGCCGCCTGCAAGGCTGGGTTGGTGGGCTTCAGCAAAACTGTCGCACGGGAACTGGCCACCAAGAACGTGTGCTTGAACGTGGTCTGCCCCGGCCCGACCGATACCGCCCTGCTAAAGGGCGTGGCAGAGAGTGCGCCCAACCCGGAGAAGCTGCTGGAAGCTTTCCGCAACGCCGTACCCATGAAGCGCCTGGCCCAGCCAGAAGACTACCCCGGCATCATCGCCCTGCTCGCCAGCGACGACGCCAATTTCATCACCGGCCAGGTCATCAGTGTGTCCGGTGGCCTGACCATGGCCGGCTAAACGCACGCTTTCACGACGACGGAGAAACCATCATGACTTACGAAGACATCCTCTACGACGAGACCGACGGCGTCGCCACCATCACCATCAATCGTCCGGATCGCTACAACGCGTTCCGCGGCCAGACCTGCATGGATCTGATTGATGCCTTTCACCGTGCCGGCTGGAACAAGGATATCGGCGTTATCGTATTCACCGGTGCCGGAGACAAGGCGTTCTGTACCGGTGGCGACCAGAGTGCCCACGATGGCCAGTACGATGGCCGCGGCCTGATCGGCCTGCCGGTGGAAGAACTGCAGCGACTGATCCGGGAAGTACCAAAGCCCGTGATCGCCCGGGTAAACGGCTTTGCCATTGGTGGCGGCCACGTGCTGCATGTGATCTGCGACCTGAGCATTGCCTCCGAAACCGCCATCTTCGGTCAGGTTGGTCCCAAGGTGGGATCTGTGGATCCCGGCTTCGGAACCGCTTACCTGGCACGGGTGGTTGGTGAAAAACGCGCCCGGGAAATCTGGTACCTGTGCCGGAAGTACAGCGCACAACAGGCGCTGGACTGGGGCCTGGTCAACGCGGTCGTACCGCCAGAGGAACTGGATCAGGAAGTGCGGAAATGGTGTGACGAAATCCTGGAGAAGAGCCCGACGGCCCTGACTATCGCCAAGCGCTCATTCAACGCAGACAGCGACAACATAGCCGGCATCGGCGCCCTCGGCATGCAGGCTCTCAACCTGTACTACGACACAGAGGAATCCAAAGAAGGCGTCAGGGCTTTCAATGAAAAGCGCAAGCCGGACTTCCGAAAATATTACAAGTAACGCTTCGATAGCCCGGAGAACACCATGAATTTCGCATTCGATGAAGAACAAAACGCGATCCGCGAGAATGTCGCCCGATTCAGTGCTGAAATTCTGGCTCCGGGCTATCGCAAACGAGATCAGGAAGGGGTGATCGAGCGCTCGGTCATACGACAGATGGGGGAGATAGGCCTGCTTGGGGGGGAACTTCCGGAAGAATTCGGTGGCAGTGGCCTGGATTGCGTCACCATCGGGCTGATCATTGAGGAGATCTCGAGGGGTGATTTCAACGTGGGTTACATCCCGCTGCTGGTCTCCCTGAACGGCCAGATCATTGCCAGCCATGCTGCGCCGGACCTGGCGAAGGAGTGGCTGCACGGCATGATCACTGGCCAGAAGGTAGCCTGCATTGCCCTGACCGAACCCCACGGCGGCTCAGACGCTGCCAACCTGCGTCTGAAAGCGGAGAGAAAAGGTGATGTGTTCGTGCTCAACGGCGAGAAGACCTCGATCTCCATGGCCGACCAGGCCGACGTGGGGGTCGTATTCGCCCGCACCGGCACTGTGGAGCAGCGGGCTTCGGGCATCAGCGCCTTCCTGATACCCATGGACACGCCGGGCATTACCACCACGCGGTTTGAGGATAATGGTCAGCGGGCCATCGGTCGCGGTTCGATCTTTTTCGACAACGTCGAAGTGCCCGCCAAGAATATGATGGGCGATGAAGGCAAAGGCTTCAAACAAGTGATGCAGGGTTTCGATTACAGCCGCGCGCTGATTGGCCTGCAGTGTCTGGCAGTGGCCCAGCAATCCCTGGATGAAACCTGGCAGTGGCTGACTGAGCGTACCGCCTTCGGCCAGAACCTGTCCGCCTTCCAGGGCCTGACCCATCCGTTGGCGGAATACCAGACCTACGTTCATGCCGCCCGCATGCAGTGTTACCATGCGCTCTGGCTCAAGGACAACGACCTGCCCCATAACGCGGAAGCCGCTATGAACAAGTGGTGGGGGCCCAAGCTCGCATTCGATGTGGTGAAACAGTGCCTGCTGGCCCATGGCCATACCGGCTGGGGCGAAGACCTTCCCTTTGCCCAGCGCCTGCGAGATGTTTTGGGCTTGCAGATAGGTGACGGCACCGCGCAAATCATGAAAAATATCATCGCACGCGAGTATTTACCCAAGTGATGCGCCCCGACTCCGCCGTGATACAGGGCGCAGTTGCCAGCGAGCTCTGTGCAGAGAGCGATGTTGACCATACAGGAGACCAGATGATCGTCAACGAATCCGGAGGCATACCTAACAGGCTGTTCTTCCGACTGTTTCAGACCGGGAACATTCTTCAACGACAGGTTCAGAACGAAATGGGCATCAGTGCCGTGCAATGGGCAGTATTAGGCGCCCTGTCACGGGAGGGCTATAATGAAGGCACATCGTTTAACCAGCTAAAGAATTATCTGCATGTCAGCCGGCAGAGTCTGGACGGGGTGCTCAAACGAATGGAGCGGGACTATCATGTGGTACGCGTCCCCGACCCTCAGGATCGGCGCGCCCGGTTGGTGGTGTTAACCGATTCGGGCCGGGAGTTCTGGGAGCAACTTCAGGGCGCCATTGCGGACTTCTATCAACAGGCTTTGCAAGGCTTTAGTTTTGATGACGGAGTCAGCCTGCTGCATCTGCTCAAAAAACTGCAACACGACATGACCAACATATCTTTACCCTTCGGGAGAAACCCGGACTGAGTTACTGAGCGATACCAGCAAATATGAGGCGACTCCCAATCTGTTATGCAACCGTTCTTTACGACTTTTTGGAGCACAGAAAAATTATATCAATCAAGTCGTTACACGGTTCAGCTCAACTGCTCCTGGATGTTACGGGTGGCGTTACTCAGATTGTCGAAAGGATGCATCGTACGATTGCGAGGGAAGTTAACCCGCTGAACCGGCTACGCGACATCGCGGGCGCACCGCCAGAGGAGCGGCGGGGCCGCACTTACCAGGTCATTCAGTCGACCACGTCTATGCTGCAGCACGGACTGCATCAGTCACTCGATAAATTCTCAACGGAAGAAGAGCCCTTACATTCCCCGCAAAGCGTGAAAGTCGCAGCTGCGTTGAACGGAGTATGCGGCGATCACCTGGAAGCCAGCAACAATCCTCTGGCGATTACCATGCATTTCTACAACAGCCATGGCGAGAAAGTTCTGCCTGGCTCAGAAAAGGTCGGTGCCATGATTCCGAATGCCAGCCCACGTATCGTGGTATTGGTTCACGGCTTATGCCTCTCACATGAGTACTGGAAAGGGCACAATGAAGGGAACCTGGGTACAGAACTGCAGCGTGCACATGGCTTCACTCCGCTGTATCTCAATTACAACACAGGCAGACACATTTCCTGCAATGGCAAGGAGTTGAGCAAGCAACTTCAGGCGTTAGTTGAAGCCTGGCCGATTGAAGTCGAGGAGCTGACCCTGATTGGCCATAGCATGGGTGGGCTCGTTATTCGCAGCGCCTGCTGGTACGGCACCGAACTCGGCCAGTCCTGGACGGGCCTGTTGAAAAATGCCCTTTACCTTGGCTCACCTCACCATGGCGCAGCCCTGGCCAAAGCCGGGAATCTGTTGACCTTCGTTATGAAGAAGTTCCGCTACGCCAGTCCGTTTGCTCTGGGCGAGCATACCAGCGCAGGCATCAAGGACCTGCGACATGGCAATTTGCTGGACGATGATTGGGAGGGCATTGATCAGGATGACTTCCACCCGGACTATCGCAAGCCGGTTCCACTGCGAGAAGGAACCCGACACTACTTCATAGCCGCAACTATCGGTAATAACGTATCGGATTTCAAAAGCATGATGGTGGGTGATCTCCTGGTCCGGCTGGATAGCGCCAAAGGGCAACACTCTGATGATTTGAGAAAGTTGTCCATACGCCCGGAAGACTGTCGCGTGTTCGCAAAGCTAAACCACCTGGACCTCCTCGACAACAAGGTGGTGCACGATCAGATACTGGAGTGGTTGGTCTGAATAACAGACCAATAACCCAAAGCAATCTCGGGAGCTACATCGTGCAGGCACCGTCTCACCCAACTTCCTTCTATGCAGCTTCCGCCAATGACACACGGATACGGCCGCCGCTGAAGGAGAATATCAAAACCGATATTTGCGTCATCGGTGCCGGTTACACCGGCATGTCGACCGCCCTGCATCTCGCCGAAAACGGCTATAAGGTTACTGTTCTTGAAGGCAGCCGGATTGGCTTCGGTGCATCCGGCCGCAACGGTGGCCAGATCGTTAACAGCTACAGCCGTGATGTGGATTTTATCGAGAAACACTACGGCAAGCACGTCGGCGCTGAAATGGGCCGAATGGCCTTCGAAGGTGGTCGTATCCTGCGTCGTTTTGTCAAGCAATACGATATTGAATGCGATCTCAAACCGGGCGGAATCTTTGCCGCCTGCAATGCCCGTCAGTTCTCCGAGCTTCAGGCAAAAAAAGCTCTATGGGAATCTCACGGCCACGAGGGACTGCAGCTACTGGACCGCGATCAACTCAACGTGTACGTAGGCTCCAAACGCTATGTCGGTGCCCTGCTGGACCATACCGGTGGTCATTTTCACCCTCTGAACCTGGTACTGGGAGAAGCGGCAGCTTTCGAATCGCTCGGCGGCACTATTTACGAGGGGGCGGCTGCCATCAGCATCCAGGAAGGCGCGAAGGCGATTGTTAAAACTGAATCCGGCAGTGTTACGGCGGACTATGTTGTGGTTGCCGGAAATGCCTACCTCAACGGGCTGATCCCGAAGCTCGAATCCAAGGCCATGCCGTGCGGGACTCAAATCATCACCACAGAGCCGCTTTCCGATGAGGTCCAGAAGCGATTGCTTCCAAAGGATAACTGCGTGGAAGACTGCAACTACCTGCTCGACTATTTTCGGCTGTCTGGCGATGGCCGTCTTATCTATGGCGGCGGTGTGACCTATGGCGCGCGCGAACCGGACAAAATCGAGTCTCTGATCGTGCCGAACATGCTTAAAACCTACCCGGAACTGAAGGGCGTCAAGATCGATTACGCCTGGACAGGCAACTTCCTTCTTACTCTGATGCGCCTGCCCCAGCTGGGCCGTATCGGCAGTAACGTGTTCTATGCCCAGGGTTACAGCGGTCATGGCGTGACCTGCTCGCACCTTGCCGGAAAGGTACTCAGCGATGCCATCCGCGGCCAGGCAGAACGTTTCGACGTGTTTGCAGGTCTGCCCCAGTACAGCTTCCCGGGCGGGCGCTTGCTCCGCATTCCGCTCACCGCCATGGGAGCCTGGTATTACAACATGCGCGATCAGCTCGGCGGGTGATCCAGATTCACAACAGCCCCAGGTAAGCTTCATATTCTACGTCGGTAATGCGCTCGTTAAGCAGACGCTGCTCCTGCCGTTTGGCAGCAGTGTAGACACGCTGAAATTCCTCACCGAGATACTCGCGCAGTACCGCGCTATTCTCGAAAGCGTCAGTCGCATCCTCCCATTTATTGGGCAACATCATAGACTCATCGATCTCCGAGTAGGCGTCGCCTTCAACCGGATCAGTCGGCCCAAGGCCGTTCTCAATGCCGTAAAGAGCACCTGCGAGCACCGATGCCAGAACCAGATAGGGATTGGCGTCGGCACCTGCCACCCGATGTTCAATTCTACGAGCAACGCAGGGACTCTCGGGTATCCGCAGCGCTACTGTCCGGTTCTCGTATCCCCAGCTCGCAAACATGGGAGCGTGAGCCCCAGGCATGAACCGACGGTAGGAATTCTGATTGGGCGCAAGAGTCAGCATGGTGTCGGGCATGGTTTTTAACATGCCCGCCACAGCCTGTTTCATTATGGTGCTGCCCTGCTCAGTGCCATCATCAAAAACATTCTGACCCGCTTCGTCCAGCAGGCTGAAATGAACATGAAAGCCGTTTCCACTCTGATCGGCATAGGGCTTGGCCATAAACGTTGCGGCATAACCATGATTCCGTGAAACGCCACGGACCAGCCGCTTGAACAGGATTGCCTGATCCGCAGCAGACATTGGATCGTCAACATGGTTGAGGTTAATCTCGAACTGGCCGGGGCCCATCTCCGCAACAATGGTATCCGCGTCGATGCCCTGGAGGTCGCAGGCTTCACGGATATCAGCAAAAAAAGCAGAAAACCCATCCATTTCCTCAACTGCGTAACCCTCGGTGTTGGAAAGCCGCCGCCCTCCGTCGGCCAGCAGCGGCGGAATCGGGCGTTGTGTAGTCTCAGACTCGCCATCCATCAGATAGAATTCCAGCTCGGTCGCCATCACCGGGCGCAGACCCCGGGCCCTGAACCTGTCTACAACGCGCTTGAGTACCTGCCGCGGGTCCGCCTCGAATGCTGAGCCGTCCGGATTAAACATCATCGCCAGGATCTGCTCACGGGGGCTTTCTGCCCAGGGCACGGGGATAGCTTTATCACTCACTGGCAGACAAACTCCATCGCTGTCCCCGGTTTCAAAAACCAGCCCGTTATCAAGAACGTCAGCCCCCCAGAAATCAAAGCCGACAACGGATCGAGGCAGTTTTACACCTTCCTTCATGACCTTTTCCATCGCGGTGGAGGGGATCCGTTTTCCACGTAAATTACCGTTCAGGTCGGTAATAAAGAAGTCGAACTCAGTGTTTCTATTAGCTGTCATATGCATCTCGTGAGATTACCGGCATGTCTATAAATGCCCGGAAAACAAACCCCTTAATAACAGCGATGTAGAGGGCTGCGCATTTTTTGCTATCCAAGCAGCAGGATAGCCTTGTGTCGGTTTCACAACCAGACCCGTGGATCCTTTTTCCAACATCAAACAACAATAAGGGCGCGGACCATAACATTCGTGTTCTGGCCCTCGTACCTGTGTTGCTGTCCTATGTAACTTTACTTTACGTCCGTCTAAACTAGGTTCATGAGACTACCAAAACACTCCTCACTGTTGTTCACAGGGCTGATAGCGCCATCCATCACAATGACAGCGTACGGCCAGCCGGCAGCCGATATAGTCGTTACGTCGCCCATTATTGAACGCGCGCTATACGAAACTCCCGCCGCCATGTCTGTGGTCGAGCAAGACTCTATTCGTGAGGGCCAGCCCCGGTTAAAACTGGATGAAACTCTGGGGCAAGTTCCAGGCGTCTTTCTGCAGAATCAGGAGAACTTCGCCCAGGGTGAGCGCATAGCCATCCGTGGATTTGGAGCGCGGGCACCTTTTGGGGTTCGCGGCATTACCATTATGGTTGATGGTATTCCCTTCACACTGCCGGATGGTCAGGCACAGCTGGACGCCATTGATCTGGACAGCGCCGAGCGCATTGAAGTTATCCGGGGGCCGGCCTCAGTTCTGTATGGTAACGCAGCGGGTGGAGTGATCAGCGTAACCACGGTGGATGGGCGCCGTAAGCCCGATGGAACATCGATTCGCGTCACTGGCGGAAGCGATAGCTTTGGCAAGGTCTCAGTGAGCAACAGCCAGAACAACGGCCTCTGGTCACACAGCGTAAGCGCTTCAGCACTTAACTATGACGGCTATCGCGATAATGCCAAGGTAGAAAAATACCTTTTCAATACCAAACTACGCCGGGAGCTTGGTAACGACCGTTCGCTGACGGCCATCATAAACCTGCTGGAGAACCCGCGCTCTCAAGATCCTGGCGCACTAACTGCTGAGCAGGTTGAAACCGACCGATCTCAGGCAGGGCGCTTTACCGAGGAATACAACACGGGGCAAACCGTCGATCAGCAAGTACTTGGTCTGCAATACCAGGATCTTTCTGCGGGGCCGGGTGAATTCCGCACCAAAACGTTCTACATGCGCCGGAACTTCGAGCAACAGCTGCCCTACCCAGGTGACAGCCGCATCGACTACGATCGGGACTATTTCGGGGCAAGCGCCGATTATCGTCAGTCTCTTGAGTTCGCCGGGCTTCCGTTTCGCTATGTCGCGGGAGTGGAGGCACGGGAGCAAAGGGATGATCGTACCCGCCGGGAAATGAGCTTCAACGGCGACCTGCAAGGCCTGACTGCAGACGAACTGCAAACGGCGACCGCTCTGGGCGCGTTTGCGCAAAGCGACCTGAATCTTACCAACCAGTTGATCTTATCCGTTGGCGGTCGTTTCGACCAAATTCGCATGAAGGTCGACGACGATTTTGCCTCGGATGGAGACCAGAGCGGGAACCGCACGTTCCGGGAATGGAGCGGTTCTGCAGGCTTGAGCTTTCATTATCTGGCATCTCACCAGGCATACGCCAATATTAGTACTGCATTCGAAACGCCCACCTTCTCGGAGTTTGCTAACCCATCAGGAGTGGGCGGGCTCAATCCGGAAACTGAACCACAAAAATCTCTCAATCATGAACTGGGACTGCGTGGTGAGTTAGATACCGGCATTGATTATGACCTCACACTGTTCTGGGTTGATGTGCGCGATGAATTGATTCCCTATGAATTGACCGGCCCGGATGACCGGACCTTCTATCGCAACGCCGGGGATACAACCCGCAAGGGTTTCGAGGCTGCCGCCGGTTGGCTTTTTTCACCGAGCTGGCGCGCAGAAACCGCACTCACGCTGGCCAGCTACACGTTTGATGAATACCGTTCGGGAGGCGACGTTTACGATGACAACCGGTTACCTGGCCTGCCTGAGCAAGTCTGGTCCAACCGCCTGACATGGCATGGCCTCGGTGGCCCGTTTGCCACACTGGAGACCCGCTATATCGGCGACATGGTGGCCGACGATGCCAATAACGTAAAAGTCGACGACTACTGGCTGGTAAACCTGCGTGGCGGGAACACCTTATACGCCGGTAGAAATCTTCTTTTGAAAGGCTTTGCCGGCGTTCGCAACCTGGGCGATAAGGATCACTTCGCCAATGTGCGCATTAATGCCAGCAATGACCGGTACTTTGAGCCGGCCTCAGGGCGCACCTGGTATGCAGGGCTCGAGTTCATTTTCTGAAGCCCGAGCCGTTCTCGACAAAGCCACTGCAACGCGCGCCTGTTTCGGGCGGGAAAAGCCCGTTACCAAAGAGTTTTTACGAACGTCTTTGACAAACAGCTAATAACAGGCAAAGGTTCAGAGGTATAGCATGGCCGAAAGCCAAGGAGCGTTTGAGACGTATTCAGTGCGTTGGGCTCTCTAATCGGATACACCGTGGGATTTTCGCGAATGACCTTTGCACGCATTGCCGGCACTGGCTCTTACTTGCCAGAGAACATTGTTACCAACAAAGACCTCGAAAAGATGGTTGATACCACGGACGAATGGATCCGTGATCGCACCGGTATCGAGCAACGACATATTGCTGTTGAGGGCCAGACCACAGTAGATCTTGCGGAACAGGCCGCTCTGAACGCCATAGCGGCCGCCGGCATTGATGCCACCGACATTGACCTGATTGTTTTTGCAACTTCCACTCCGGACAAGATTTTCCCGAGTTCCGCCTGCATTCTGCAAGCCCGGCTGGGCATTCATGGCTGCCCTGCTTTCGATATTCAGGCCGTGTGCAGCGGTTTTGTCTATGCCCTGTCGGTCGCCGACAAGTTCATAAAAACCGGGAGCAGCAAAAAGGCGCTGGTTATTGGTGCAGAAGTGTTTTCCCGGATCATTGACTGGTCGGATCGTGGCACCTGTGTGCTGTTCGGGGATGGCGCCGGCGCCGTGATTCTTGAGGCACATGAAGAAACCGGCATTCTCTCCACGCACATTCACGCAGACGGCCAGTACGAAAAACTCCTCCACGTTCCCTGCGGTATCGCTGACGGCTACGATCAGGTAAAAGCCGGGCTAGCCTTCGTGGAAATGAAAGGTAATGAAGTCTTCAAAGTGGCCGTGAATACGTTGGGCAAAATTGTGGACGAGACTCTTGCTGCCAACCAGATGAAAAAGTCTGATATCGACTGGCTGGTGCCCCACCAGGCCAACCTGCGGATCATTTCTGCCACCGCAAAAAAACTGCATATGTCGATGGACCAGGTGGTCGTTACCGTCCACAAACATGGCAACACGTCCGCGGCTTCAATCCCCCTGGCACTGGACGTCGCCGTCCGCGATGGTCGTATCAAGCGTAACGAGGTCATCATGCTGGAAGCGTTTGGGGGCGGCTTTACCTGGGGATCCGCCCTGCTCCGGTACTAAGCCCTCAGAAGTAATCGAACTCAAGGTGCTGGTAGACACGCCCTGCGTTTTTGCCAGCCAGTTCCTCAAATGTGTCCAGGTACGCCCACTGTGACTGGTCGATGTTGTATGCCTCGTCCAGACCACCGCCACTTTCAAGAATCTCGATAACTGCACTTCTGAGAAACACCAGATACCCTCGGGTTTCCCGAGCGACCATGTCCAGCGTAGTTGGTTCGCCGTGTCCCGGTATGACAGTTTCGGGGTTCAGTTCACTCATCTTGTCGAAGGACTCAATCCAGGCGCCGGTATCCGTATCATCAAAAACAGCCAACAAGCGCTGGTGGAATCCCAGATCCCCGGTGATCAACAGTTTGTCCTGCGGTATCCAGAGCGCAATATCCCCCGGTGAATGGCCCGGGCCAAAATAACGCAGCTCGATTTTCACATCGCCCATATCCAGATCATATCGATCCGAAAATCCGATATCCGGAACGGCGACGTAGGTGCCCTCGGCCTTTTCCTTATTCCGGTTTTCCATGGCTGCCAGCTTGATCTCGCCATGCTCCCGGAACTCTTCGATCGCTGACTCATGAGCAATGATCGGCACTCCCTGATCCCGCCAGTAACTGTTGCCCAGCATGGCGTGCCCCTGGCCGTTTTCATTCACCACGTACTTGACGTCTTTGTCGGTCACGCTGTGGATTGAGTTATGAAGAGCCTTGGCCAGAAGGTAGTTATCGCCCCCATTCATCACCACCACGCCTTTTTCCGTAATGATGAAACTGAGGTTGTTATTGTGGCCGTTATTTTCGTAAGTCCCCGGTGCCGTCTCACCAATGGCGGAATATACACGGTCTGATACTTTAGTCAGCTGAAGCTCGCCCGGGACACCGGCCTCTCCGGCACTCACCAAAATCGGGACAAAAAGTATCAATCCTGAAAGCACATTGCGTAGTGACATTATCCGCTCCCTATACAGCGCCAAAATTACTCCGGTGACTGAAACACCGCCTGCGATAGTGCCGAATCGTCCGGAAGACCAACGATCTTTCGGACCTCACCGCGTTCATCGCGGTATAAAACCGAAGGTGTCGCCGATACTGCCAGCGCCTCCATGAGGCGGTTGTTATTCTCGATTTTGATTCGGAGTGATTCCGGAATCCTATCCGGAGTTTCAAGCCAGTCCCTTGGAAACTGACTGTCGTGAAAATCAAGCTGAGCCACTGGATCCTCTGAGGCTATAACACTTGCCGCCTTGGCCAGGCTGGACGGCTGAATCACACCAACCACAATGTGCCTCAGCTGGATCCCACGCTTCAGAAAAGCCCTGGCCTTTTCTCTGAACACAATGCAATAGCCGCAATTGGGGTCGGTGAAAACGTAGACAATTCGTTTTGCATCTTCGGGTCCTTCAGCAATCCATGTCGCGTGTTCCAGTTTCGCCCAAGCAGCTGTCAGATCCATTTTGGGCAACCAGGCGCGAATATGTTCGGCACTCAGGTCCTGACCAAAGCCGTCCACCATTTTGCCGATAACAACATGCTCGCCATCCGGCATGAGGTACAGCGAAACCGGATGACCATTTCTGCGTCCAACGTAGCCCTCCAGACCACCCGGGGCATTAAACCTGGCTTCAATCTTCAACCCGTCATCAATCAAGACCTGCACTGCGTCCGGGTATTGACCAAAGGCCACCCCAGGCAAACATACAAAAAAGAAAATAACTTTAAGAACATCTCGCACTATATTGTTTTCTCTGTTTTTTGTTACATCAATGGTAGTTAGAGTGGCGCCATTTCCAGGTCCATTTCAACGGCATCTACGCCTGCCTGGGCACACATTTCATCGGTTTCTCCGGACGGGGCTCCACTCACGCCCACACCTCCAACCGTCTCACCGCTCGCCTGTATTGGAATGCCCCCGGCGGACAAAAGAACCTTCTCAAGCTTGCCAACGGAAAATGGCCCAGTGAAACGATCTTCCATGGCGGATGTCTTGTTGCTGAATGTCATGGCGGTGTAAGCCTTTCGGTAGCTGACTTCCAGCGCGAGGTCCATGGCGAGCACATCACGCAGCACCACTTGTGGGTGCCCTCCGCGATCAACCACAGTGACAGCAACCTGTACGCCCTCCTGCCGGCATGTATCAATGGCGGTTTTGGCAATGGTCAGAGCGGTGTCCATGGACAAGCGCTTGATTTCAATCATCACCGGTTGGTCTGTCTCCGCCGCATTGGCCAGTCCCGTTGCTGAGAGTGCTGCTGTAAGCATCAGTGTCGATAGATTGAAGCGCATTGTTTGTTTCCTTTAACAGGCCCAGTGCATCAGGGGCGAACCAAAACATATCCTTGTTCAACTCTCTCAAGAATATGGGCAACACCTACTTGCACAGGCAGACTTTGAGGATGGAGTTCAGGCCTTTCGCCTGACGTTCTCGCGATAGTGTCTATGGTATTCATACAGACTGAGAACCGGACCCCCTGAGCTATCAGGCTGGTAATCTGCTCCCGATGCTTGTTGTCGGCATAGAGCAGTCGCACTCCGGGGCCAAAGGCTGAGATCTCGATATCAATCAGGTCCAGGTCGTAATGTTCCAAAAGGTTGGCGGCCACACTCAGGACGATCGCTTGTTTTTCCGGCTCGTCGTCGCTCAACTGGAGTATCAGAAACTTTTCGGCAAACGGCTTCTCCGGGTTTATCGGCTTGTCCGCGTGGCCGTTCATGCCGACTGACAATAGGGCCAAAAAGATCAGCCCTCTCAGAGTTGCCCTTGGTAAATTCCCGGCAATTCTCATGACGAATAGTCTTCCAGACCCGGGTTATCCTCTACATTTTTAAGGCGGGGCGTATTGAATTTGGTAATTCGGACCGTTTTCTCAGATCTCAGGTAATCAGCGACCACATCCCAGATCGGCCGACCAGGCGCCTTCGAGTTAACGGTCGCCCAACCGGCCACTTTATACATTTTGTCGGCCCTAATGAGCTCTCCGCTATCCAGGCGCATATCGGAAATCCGGCCATTCATGTTGGCCGTCGGATCGCAGGTGTAGTCCATACCACCCACCCTCACCATGTCGCCACCCTGCTGGTAGTAGGGATCTTTGTTGAACAGGTTATCTGCCACATCTTCCATGATCAGTTTCAGGTCGGAACCGGACATTTCACGAACATAGGTTTCCGGATAAGTAATCGCAGTGGCGTTCATTACATCGTCCATCGTGATCGCATCTCCCGGCAGAACCGTGGTGCCCCACCGGAACCCCGGTGACAGAGAAATCTGTGCATCCAGAACCTCCCTCTGGGCATCACAGATCACCTGATCCATGGTTCCGTTGAAGTTGCCCCGCCGGTAAAGCAACTCATCCGAGACGGCGAGTTTCTCACCGAGCTTGTCCATGTAAGGCGCCCGGACTTCCTGGATAAAGCTGCTCATCGATGCGTCTGGCTTGATCAGATCCGAAAAAACCGGCAACAGTTTGTATTCGTACCCCCGAACTCCGCTATCTCCGATATCCAGATCCAGCACAGCTACATACTTGCCATTGGTACCGGCGTTACTGACCAGGGTCTTGCCGCCAGAATTCTTCACAACAGTCGGCTGCGGCACGGCGTCGTGAGTGTGGCCGCCAAGAATTGCATCGATACCGCTTACCCGGCTGGCCATCTTAAGATCTACATCCATACCGTTATGGGAAATAACGACAACGGCATTCACCTTTTCTGTTTCCCGGATTTGGTTAACCAGCGCCTGCATCTCGTTTTCCCGAATACCAAAGCGCCAGTCAGGAATGAAATAGGAAGGATTGGCGATCGGTGTGTACGGAAAGGCCTGACCAATAACCGCGACACGCTTTCCACCGAGCTCACGAATCGAATAAGGCTTAAAAACGCGGCCACTCGCCTCGTCAAAGGACTCGGCACCCATAAACATGGCTTCGTCCGACAGGAAGATGTTCTGGGCCAGAAACTCGCCCTTGAAACCGTTTATGTTTTTCCGGATTTGTTCTTCCGGGTAAGTGAATTCCCAATGCCCCGTCAAGATGTCGATACCAAGACGATTACTGGCTTCCACCATATCCTCACCCTGGGTCCAGTACGCGGTTCCCGATCCTTGCCATAGATCCCCGCCATCAAGCAGCAGCGAATTCCCGGGGCCTGCCTGCTCTCGCAATTGGTCGATGAGTGTTTTCAGATGGGCAAAGCCGCCAAGGCGGCCAAATTCCTGTGCTGCCTCTTGATAATTCAGATAGGTAAACGCGTGAGAACGCGAGGAATGCGCCGGAATCCCGAAGTGCTCGAGGAAATGCGAACCCACAAGATGGGGTACCTTGCCCTTACTTGGGCCAATCCCGAGATTCACATTAGGCTCACGAAAGTACACCGGTAACAACTGGGCGTGGATATCCGTCAGGTGCAGCAAGCGCACATTGCCGAACTTCGGTATGTCGTACAGCCCCTCTCCCCCTTTCGCCAGAGCAAGTTTCGGGGCGAGGCCGGCAATGGCAGCTGCCTGCATGGCTAACAGAAAATCTCTGCGGGAAATCGACACTGTCTTTTCCTCTCTTTGTCGTTATTGGAATCGACTGGCATACCCCACGCCTGGATCAGAGCCGCAGACACAGGGTAAAGCTGCCATTTCCGGAAAGCTCTAACCG
The DNA here is from genome assembly GCF_900142385.1 of Marinobacter antarcticus. NCBI lineage: Bacteria > Pseudomonadati > Pseudomonadota > Gammaproteobacteria > Pseudomonadales > Marinobacteraceae > Marinobacter > Marinobacter antarcticus. The sequence goes on along the minus strand of NZ_FRAQ01000002.1, from coordinate 436,991 downwards.
CCTATTGCGACATTGCGCCAGACCTTTCCCTGTTGCTTACGCTGGGCCACGGACTCTTCCGCCAGTCTCAGCGCCTCGCTTGCCATAGTTTTCGCTCTCTTGTAGTCACCGCTTTCCGCAGCGGAACTGGCAGCTTTTAGCCGATCCGAGGTCGTGGTCCACTGGTAAGTTCCTGAATCTTTATGGGTGCTCTCAGCCTTCGAGTAGATCTCTTGAAAATCTTCTTTGGGGCCTGCCTGGACGGAAAGCGTTAACCCCATGACCACAATTGCACCGAATGTCGGTAATAGTTTGTTCATTTCGATTCTCCCAACTCCATTCCCGATTATGGACGGGTGGCCGGGCCAACCACTGGCAGGCCGTTGCTCATGTAGGTCAGGAAGTACTCAAGATTTCTGTACTCCGTGCCTTGAGCCGGTAATGGCTCGGCGCGAACGTTGTTATTGCACCCGGCGAAACGCCGATGCAAAGTGCCCAGCTCGCCCCACTTGGAACGGTGAACCGGGAAGTTCGACGGTTGCCCCAGCGTCGGCGACAGCAAGTCTGCACGTATCCAGTTGCCGGCGTTCTGTACGTGGCAGCTGGCGCAGGAAAAGTTCAGCTGCCCCCTTCGGCTATAATAGAATTCCTTGCCATCCTGATAGGCCGCCAGGGCCGCAGGCTCATCCGGAACCTTGATATCGAACTCTTTACCTTGAGAGGTAGAGGCCATGTAGGCCGAGATAGAGGCAATGTCACCTTTCTTGTATCTAAGGGGCTTCTCACCGTTGTCCTCCCGACAGCGGTTGATGGCCAGCTCAAGCGTGATAACTTCTTTCTTCTCCGTATCAAAGTAGGGATAGTTCTGGCGTACACCGATGCCGCCATTTTCAAAACAGCTCGCGTAGGACTTGCCATTGGCAAAAGCGGTCTCGAACATCTCTTTACCGTCCGCTACCGCGAACTCATAGGGTGGAAAATCCTGCAGCGATTCCCATTGGGACCGTCGATCGTCATCCAGTGCGTACTGGCCGTTGACGAATTCCTTGAACGGAACATCGGGGAACCTTTGCTTGAAATACTCAACCACTTCTTTCCGGTCTTCTTCCGGCGAGCTTCCCGCCAGTGCCTGTGGCACGACCAGTGCTGCGCCCAAGGCGACCAGGATGACTTTTGCTTTAAGCATGTCCAATCCTCCTCTGCGGCGGTACAACCCTCCCCCGGGGCCCTGACCGCCAGCAACCGTTAGCCTATCGTCGCTGTGGTTGAATCACTCTCACCTTTATTATCCACCCAGCTGATTGTGAGTTTGTCTCCTTTCTTGGCACCCTCGAACCGGCACTCAAGAAATGGATCCTTCGAAACAGCCGGTCCCCAGTGGGCAACAAACACGTCTTTATCGTTGTGGTTAATGGTCAACACCTGGATGAAATGAGCGGGAATCACATTTCCGGCGGAGTCCTTAACGAACCCCGAATCCATTGGATGCCGAACCAAGGCCTTGAGCGACGTTACTCCGCCGTTTTGTACTGCGCGAACTCTGATACTGGAAGCCATTCTTTCTCTCCTGTCCTGCTAGCGATCAGCCACCGCAGCCGCCAACGGTCACTTTCACATTCTTGGTGGCCTTGTAGGCCTTGCCGTCAGAAATAACCACCGCCACGACATCCGTGGTCTCGGCCATCTTCAGCCGGTTGGATACAAACGGTAGCGTGCCCTCCGGGATCTTGAACGACGCCGCTAAAGCATTCGGGTTCTCCGCAACCAGCAGTGCAATACCTGTCACGTTTGGCAGTGTAGTTTCGACCGTTACCGGCACTACGGCACCGTTCTGGGCGATGGTTGGCAAGTCCACAGAAATCTTGTCAGACTCTTCAGCGTCCATTCCATACAGTTCAGAAATTGTTTCGTCGACGCCGGGCGTGCGGAACGCTTTTTTCGGCCAGTCTGCTGCGCTGGGGGCCATAGCGGCCTCAACTCGAAACGGTACAATTCCGGAACCCAGTGCAAAGCCGGCAACACCCACGCCCAGCACTCCTTTCAAAAAGCCTCTTCGTCTTTCGTCAATCACGGCAACTCCTCCTCCGCTATTTAAAGCGTGTACAAATAATCGACAACCCGGTTGATCTCTTCTTTACTCAGGATCGTGTGACGCCCGAATGGAGGCATCACCGTCACCGGATTAAACTGGGTTTCGTCCCAGAGTCGTTTAAACAACACTTCCCGGTCTGGAAAGCGCGTTTCCATATTCGCCAGAGCCGGGCCAATATTACCGGTCAGTTTGCCGTCATCCATCTGATGGCAGGCCAGACAATTCCCGTCCGAGCGGCTGAATGCCAGCTCTTTGCCACGATCAATGTCGGCCTGGGTCGACTCCGCAAACGCCGACGGTGTAGCGCTCAGTGCAAGTGTGGTTAAACACACGAAAATTAACCCTTTACGCATCACTCAATCCTCCTCGGCACGTTTTAATTGGTCCCGCTTTTTCAGTCATTACTCAGTAAGCCCTTCGTCGAGCGGGCCAGTCGTGCTTGGTGTCAGGTTCTTGCCCACTGCCGAATCTTTAATCTCCACCTCACCCCTGCAATCTTTCATGCAGCGTTCATTTTGGATCCGTGGGCGCGGGTCTTCCCAGATAAAGCCATCTTCGTTGGGCATTTTTACCTTGGGCAATGTGTCCTTATTGGCGACAAAATCTCCGTCCACGATGTAGTTCAAGTTGAGAACATAAGCTGTCAAGGCGTACACCTGATCGTCAGTCAGAGACTGCGGCGCAAAGAACGGCATGGCCCTGTGGATGTAATCCCAGAGAGTGCTGGCATAAGGCCAATAGCTACCCACCGTCTTTTCCGGGCGATCTTGCGCCAGGCTCCCATCGCCGCCGGCTAGCTTGGGAAACCGCCCCATACCTTCTCCGAAGGCGCCGTGACAGGATGAGCACTGGGTTTCGAAGACATTCATGCCATCGTCCACAGAGCCGCTGCCTTCCGGCAGTCCTGTTCCATCCGGACGAATATCAATATCCCACCCGGCAATCTGATCCTCGGTTGCGGGCTCGCCATAGCCGTAGTGCCCGGCTGGTTCGGCATGACTAACCACGGCCAGCGTGACTAACAGCACCCCGGAACCGAAACCGATCAAGACTCGCGCCGTTTTTTCAAACCTGAACATTGTTCACACTCCCATCCGGCTTCACCTGCCAGGTCTGGATCGCATTCTTGTGGTAAATAGAATTGGTGCCGCGAACTTCTTTGAGCTGCGTCAGTGTGGGCTGCACATAACCGGTTTCATCGATTACCCGGGACTGCAGCAAGGCGGGATTGCCGTCCCATTTCCACTCAAGGGAGAATCGTGTCAGTGATTTCGACATCACCGGCTCTCGCAACTGCGCCTGTTTCCAGTTGCGCCCGCCATCTACTGAAACATCCACTGCCTTTACCTTGCCGCGCCCACTCCAGGCGATGCCTTCGATCTGGTAAATACCACTGCCACGCAGAGGCATTTCCGGGCAAGGAGAGGTAATAACCGACTTGGCTTCCATGACCCAGGTGAACCCATGCGCCGTGCCATCCGACATGAGGTCGGTATACTTGGAGGTTTCTTCCCGTTGCATCCATGGCTTGTCGCCGACTTCCAGACGGCGCAACCACTTCACATGGGTGTTGCCTTCCCAGCCTGGTACCACAAGTCGTATCGGATAGCCCTGTTCCCGTCTCAGTGCCTCGCCATTCTGGGCATAGGCCACAATCACATCGTCCAGGGCTTTTTCCATCGGAATGCTACGTGTCATCGCTGCCCCATCGGCGCCCTCAGCCAGCAGCCATTTGCCTTCCGGCTTCATGCCCACGTCCTGCAACAGGGTCGAAAGCCGGACGCCCGTCCATTCCGCACAGCTCACCATGCCATGGAGAAATTGAAGAGAATTCAACTGCGCACCGCGCCATTCCATCCCTCCGTTTGCGGGGCATTCAATAAAGTTGATCTGCGAGACGCTTGGAAATCGCTGCAGGTCTTCCATGGTGAGAATGATTGGCCGCTCGACGAGACCGTGAATCATCAAGCGATGCTGTTGGGGATCCACTTCCGGACGCCCCGCATGGTGGCGTTCGAAGAACAAACCGTTCGGCGTGATAATGCCTTTCAGGTGTTGAAGCGGCGAAAAGCTGATCGAAGACGTCTTCTCAGCGGTAAGCCAGGGAACGTTCCGTCTGATCACGTCTTTCTCGAAGGGAGAAGGAACACCGTAAGGGTCCGTAACAACTCCGGGCCCGAGGGTACGGGTCCAGGATGGAATCTCTGGCGGATATTGAGTTTCTGTGGCACCGAGTCGCGGAGAAAGACCCGCCAAGGCTCCTCCAACCATGGCACCACCCGCAGTGAACAGGCCATTTCTCAGGAAACGCCGGCGTTCATTCGAGGGTAAACGTTCTGACTCTTCAAGAGCGATTCGGGAAACGTCCTGAGTAAGCCGGCGGAGCTTGCCGAACATATTGTCATCCTCCTTCGATGCCCTCTTCGGGGCAGTCGACCGGCATCCAGTGTTCAGACTGAAAGGCGGACTTGTTGTTTGTGTTATAAGGATATAACTTATTTATAGACACCTAAGATGCAGGTTACAAGTTCTTTTTCAGTACTCTTTCATTCGACTGAAAGCCCGGATTTTCCGGTTAAACCTTGTCAAAACACAAAAATTTCAAACAGTCCATATGGTTACAAATCAACCAAAAATGCTAAGAGGGACGAAAAATGAGCTATTTCACCAGTAAAATTGTTGGTTTTTTGCTCACCCTGGCCGGGGGATCGATTGTTTTCCCGGGAATGGTTCTGGCCGAATCTGATTCGCCCTACCCGGACATCTCAGTCCCTTTTGGCCCGGAATCGGTAAACGCTGATAATGTTTACTATTTTAAAGGTCAGTCTGGAGTACCCAGTGGAGCCAACGAGGGCTTTACCTCGAATGCAGGATTCGTGATAACCGAAGATGGAGTGGTGGTCTTTGATGCCTTGGGAACACCGAGCCTGGCCGCCGCCATGATCCGGGAAATACAGAAGCTGACTGACCAGCCCGTGATCCACGTAGTGGTCAGTCATTACCACGCCGACCACATATACGGCCTTCAGGCATTCCGTGAATTGACTGATGCCGATATCATCGCTCAGGAAAGCTCCAACCTTTACATCACCAGCCCTGACGCTAGACAACGCCTTGAGCAACGACAGCAGGCTCTGGGCCCCTGGGTTAATGAAAAAACGCGGGTGATTCCGCCGGATGTCACGTTCAAGGATGAAACATTCCTGGAATCCGGTTCGTATAAGTTCAGCATCTACCACGCAGGACCCGCCCATGCGCCGGACGACAGCATGATGATGGTTGAACCCGGGGGTGTGCTGTTTTCGGGAGATATTATTCAGAACGGCAGGGTCCCGTTTCTGAACAGCGACGAAGTTGATACCGGAAACTGGATGAAGGCTATCGAAAAGGTCCGGAAACTGGAGCCAAAGGTACTGATACCCGGCCACGGGCGTGCTTCCCCGAACGCAATGGAAGCTCTGGATTTTACTTACAATTACCTGTCATTCGTGCGCAGTAAGATGAAAGACGCCGTGGAAAACTGGGTGCCTTTTGAGGATGCCTATCAGCAAACAGACTGGTCCAGCTATGAGTCGCTGCCGGCTTTTGATGCATCAAACAAGGCGAATGCCTATCGGGTTTACCTGGACATGGAAAAAACTGCTCTCGGGAGTGAATGACCACTACCGGGCCGGCTCACGGCCGCCCGGTTGGTAGGCTTTTATCTTGAACTGAGACGGATACAACAGCACCTCAATGCGTCGGTTTTTTCGACGACTGCCTGCATCGATTTCCTCAACCAGCGGTCGGGTATCCGCAAAACCCACTGCCTGCATACGGCTGGGATCGATACCGGCCTCTCTCAACACGCGCACCGCTGACGCAGCCCGTGACGCCGATAACTCCCAGTTGGTTGGATACAAACTCTGCAAGGCAGGAGCAATGGAGCGGCTGTCGCTGTGCCCCTGAATACTGATCAGGTGATCCGGAAAGCTTTTCAGTGCCTCAGCGAGCAACGTCAGCGTGTGCCGGCCGGCTTTACCGATTCTGGCAGAACCGGAATTAAACATGATGCTCTCCGGCAACTTGATCACGGTGGTGCCATCTTCCAGCCGGGACACCAGATTTTCCTTTTCATGACTCAGGGATTGCAGCCGCGACTGAAGGTTATCGGTTGCCGCTTTTTCCTGCGCCATCCGGGCTTCCAGCTCGTTGATTGTCTCAGCGGCAGACTCGCTGCGAGCTTGCTGAAGTGCGAGCTGCTCACGTGCCTGTTGGTATTGCTCGGCAACAGACTGACGCTGACCGGTCGCTTGCGTTAACTGCGTCGTCAGATCGTCAATCTGGTTTTGGGCGCCACCTTGTTTTGCCAGTACAGCGTTCAGGTCCGACGTCAGTGCGTCGCGTAGCTGGGATAAGTTCTCAACGTGTTTGCTGGCTGCAGCCAGCTGCGCCTTATGAGCAGCGATCTGATCCCGGCTCTGTTTGAGCTGACTACCCTGCTCGGCGACCTGCCCCTCCCGTTCGGCCAACGCCGCAAGGGCTGTTTCCAACTGGGCCTTGAGCTTCTCAACCTGCTGTTGCGCAGTCTGCAAGTCGGCCTTGGTCCCTGCCACCGTCTGACGCAGGCGGTTGAGTTCGGATTCCAGTTTATCCGCACTGCTGGTGCGATGTTCGAGCCGCGCCCGAGCCGTCGTCAGCGCCTCCTCGTTTTGTTGCAGTTGGCTACGCAAATCTTCCGCATTGGATTCAGCGGTCGAGCGTGCATCGGTCAGCTGCGTTATATCCGACTGCAGGGATCGGTAGCCGTATAGTCCCAGCCCGCCTGCCAGAATCAGTACCACTACCAGTCCACTGTTTACCCAACCTCGGCGCGACATCACTCACCCTGCCTGTGTTTTATGACGACATATCGGTAAGTCTAGCAGAGTCTATTGAACAGCATTGAGGGGTAATCAGGACAAATGTTGTGTCAGGCACGCTCCATTCTGTACACTGTATTTTCATACAGTATTACGCACATTCACTGCGAGGAATGACCATGGCGGTACAAGCAGTCTATTTTTCCGATAGGGACGGCCTGGATATGGCACTAAAAAACCCTGAGACCATGCTTTTCACATCAAAAGCAGACGCCGATGCCAGAGATAAAATACTGGAACTGGCGGAAGAAATTCAGGTTTTCCTGGCCCGGAAAGTTGAGGGCCTGGGCGATGACATGGCCGAAAAATGCGCCATGGCCATCGCCGAGGACAAAGATCTCTTTCAGAGAGCTCTGAAAAAGCCCGAACTCCTGAACGCTGCTCAGGAATAACCTGAGCAGCTGTGCCATACCCCCTTATCAAACCGCTCCTGCTCACCCCCGGGAAGCATTCTGTGCAGCCACAGCCACTGATTGCGGACTAACCGTGCAACATCAGGCTGGCGGTCAACAATTGCTTGAATGCGCTCCCTGGGGGCATCAATCAAAACGGTGAGACGAAGCGGTTCATGGCGCCAGTAGATGCCATCGTGCACGGACTGTAATGGCAGGCCAATACGCAGATCTGTTCCGTTCCCTTCAATAACACCAAGGTTTCCGCCAACCACGGAGTGCAGCAGCTTGTTCCCGGCGCCATAAACTTCCGGTGCCGTAACCGACGCGAAATACTGAAGGTTGATCCAGTTTGCCACCATCATGGGCGCCGACATCAGCGCCTCCAAAACCTGGCCCTCGGTGTCCAGATCAGGATCATAGTCATGCAGAAACACTCTGCCCGACAGATTCTTTCCCCGGGTTAAATCCCGCTTTGCGAAAATAATGGCGGCATTATTTGCAAGGCCCCACTCAGGCCGAACCTCTGACCAATCCACAGCTCTCTGGTGCATAGCAACCAGCAGTTCTTTGTCTTCAAGCCCATTGAGCTTCAGCGGTGTTGCCCTTTCCTTTCTTGCCTCTCGTCCGGCACTCAGAAACGAGGCCTGCAGTTCCAAAAGCAATGCCCGGTGAGAAGCTGGCACAGACTCCTGATCAAACAGCGTTACCTCATCCGTTACCGTGCAGTGCTCTGCCGCAACCGCCAAGGTAGTGTCCGGTATGTGAATACCCTCTGCTGCAAGACCTTCGCGTACCTGCAAGTCATTAAAAAGTGCAGCTGCCAGCCGTGCGTTCACACCACCGCTCTGGCCACCGCAGGCACCGCAGGCCATACCTGCATGATTAGGGTTATTGTCTGTTTGTGTGCCGTGGCCAACGAACACAAGCAAGGGAGCAAAGTTGCGAGTCAGGGACATTCCCTGCAGAAAACCCGCGACCAGCTTAACCTTCTCTGGTACTGCCAGAGGGTCGCCTCCGAGATGGTGTACCAGAGTGCCTTTTAACGAGCCCGGCTTTACGGGCTTTCCGACATTCTTCTGATGAATACTGTCTTTGAAAAGCTTCCAGGCCCATGCGAGGCCCGTGGTCTCCACCAGGGTGAAGGTCGAAAGGCTGCTGTACTTGGCATTGCGCACGGATTCCCTGGTTATTTCCCGTTGATCAAGCTCGCGATTCAGCGCGTTATCACCTTCGGAACTGCCCTCAGTGTCAATCAGCCGGTACGCCGGTGCCAGCAGCCCGGGTAATCGCTGGACCTCTGAAAAGGGGCCGTGGCTCTGATGTGAAACAGGCAAACCAAAGAAGCCGGCAAACCCCAATGTGCGCACCTGAGGGCTGTTGTTCTCCAGATGGCGCCTCATCACCTCGGAGCGCACGTCGATACAAAAAACCGCCTGAATATCAATTTCAGTCTCTGAAATCTTGACGTCGGATTCTTTGCCAGGGCGCTCACGAATTATATGCATGAGCGCCCGCTGATACCCGATCTCATAGGCACGCTGCCAGATCCAGAGCAGCTTTTCTTCCGGGTCGTTCGCAGCATCCAGACCACCGGAGCCATCGGCGCCGCCTCTTTGCAGAGTCCGGCGAACTTTCCCCCACGCCTCTGCCCTCGCCGCAATCTGGTCAACCGATGCACATTCAAGTGCAACAGACTCCCACACCAGCAAAGCGGAAAGCAGGGACTCTCTTGCTTCGGAGTCATCTCCAGCAAGGCCTGCGCGCCAGTCCACGCCGCTGCTCCATGAGGCCCAGCCAAGCACCCGCATCAGCAGATTATGGCAAAGCACCTCCAGTTCGTCAGCGCTCAGGTTAATCAGGGCTACAGCTTTTTCTACGGCCTGTAACCGGGCCTCAGGAAATGCCTTGAGCTGTTCGCGAGCTCCGGCAATACCCGTTCTGTAGTCCAGCGAAAGGTCTTGCCGCGCGGCTTCAAGCCAGAATTCAAAGAACCCACCTTGGCCGTCTCGGCTTCCGGATGCCGACCAACGGGCCTGGCGTGCGTCAAAAAATGCGCCACAAAGACGTCCGATTTCATCGCACACCGCATCGGAAGCCTTAACGCCTTCTGCGCTTTCCGGAAACACATCAAGAATCGAGAAGCGAAAGGACTCCCCAGCCTGTTCGCCACGCTTCAGCAGATCGAACAGTGGCTGAAGGCCGGATTGTATGCCGCTCTCGTCCAGGCTCTCCTGCAAGTCCGAATCAGAAATCCTGCCACCCTCCCAAGCCTCACGGTAAAACGCTGCCGGCATAAGGAAGGAAAAGTTGGCTCTTTGCTCCAACATGCGCTCGGCGCGCTTTACCGGCAGATCACGAAGCCCCCAGAAAGGGTTAACAGCAATCCAGCTGTCTAGTGGCCAGATCGGCGCAATCAACTCACAGGCCCGTGTTATGGCGCTCTGAAAACCACTATCGTCCATAACGGTTGCGGATACAGCTGCGCTGGAATCCATCATGATCTCTTCTCCATGGTGAACGGATGATGGGGAATTCTCTTGAGCATGCCAGGGGCGTTCAGTGCTTCAGACGCCAGGCGGTGGGTAATCCGGTCAAGCATCAGTTCAAGGTAAAGCCCCTTGCTGAAGTGACGCCACAGGTTGCTCGTAAACCGGTTACGACCACCGTGCAAGATCAGCCCTGAGACCGTGACCAGCGTAATCATGAGCGCCAGCGCGATAGCATAAGCGACCAGAGGTGTATCGAAGTTTGTGTGCACAGGCACCGCCGGCCCGACCAGAGCATGCAGCACGCCATAAGCGGGAACCAGAAGCAGGGCAAGCAAGGCAATGCGGGTTTTTGATGCAATCGTCGCGCCCGCCGGCACTGCAATCACCGCGCTTGAGACCGCAAGCACCAGTAATGCACCAAACACCAGGTTACTCTCAACCAGGCCGGGAGCCTGCAACAGGATGAGTGCTGCGATACCACCGGTCAAAAGCGCCCAAAGCAGGCCCGAGGAAGAACGCTGCTGGGCAAAGATACCAACCGCAGACGCTTTGACAGTCCTGCCAGAGGCAAGAAACGAATGCGCTTTATAGAGTGAGTGGGCCAACAGGTGTAACAGTGCAAGTGTGTAGGCCCCCATTCCGATCTCGAAAAGCATGAAGCCCATCTGCGCACAAGTAGACCAAGCAAGTGCGTGCTTCACTGAATACTGGGTCATCATGGTGAGCACCGCGATAACCGCAGTAAGCCCGCCAATGGTCAGCAGAATAAGGTGACCGGCCGTGAAGCCTTCAAAGACCGGGAAAAGACGCAGCCAGAGAAATCCACCCAGGTTGATGACACCCGCATGCAACAGGGCAGATACCGGAGTCGGCGCTTCCATAACTCGCAATAGCCAGCCGTGAAACGGAATTTGAGCGCACTTGAGAATGGCAGCCAGAGCAAGTGCTACCGATGCAAGCGTCAGTGGGAGTGAAGACGATGGCGCAGCGCTTTGTGCCTGGATCATATCCGGCAGATAGAAAGTACCGTGATGGATATACAGCAGAACCACACCGGCGACCACGAGCGCATCCCCTGCCCGGCTGACAATGAACTTCTGCACGGCTGCCATCCGCGCCTGCGGTCTTTCAGGGTAGAGAGTTAAAAGATTATGCAGGGAAATACTGACTCCTACCCAGGCACCGGCCAGAACCAGCAGGTTGTTGGTCATAACCAGAATCAGAACACAGGCTATCGTCAGCAGAAACCATGGCAGGAAACGCTCACGGCCGGGGTCGCCACGCAGGTAACGCTCCGAAAAACGCAGAATCACCCAGCCTACAAAGCCCACCATCACCGCCATCCAGGCGGCCACGCCGGTGGGGAAAAGACCAAACCAGCGGCCAGGCACGGCCAGCGAGCTGTTAGAGGAGCCGCTCTGGAGATCAAACAGGAGCACTGCCGAAATCAAAAGCGTGGTACCCATTGAGAACACCAGCAGTTTTTCCGCCAGGCGCCAGCAGTGGTTCAACTTCAGCGGGTTGCGGGTCCAGGCGCTGAAGCCAGCAAGCGTCAACAAAGCAGCAGGTGCCGCCAGCCAGGCCAGCAGAAACAGTGTTGATAAAAACAAAGCGAGATCGTTCATGGGTGCCTTTCTCCTGATTTCTCTTTACTTGCTTCCCCATGTACTTTGCCGACAATAGACTGATATAAAAAATGGTTTATACTGAACTTAATGTTCTCTTTTTAAGAACGATCTGAAGAGCTCTGAGCATGAAGCTTAACTACCACCATCTTTATTATTTCTGGATGGTTGCCCGCACAGGCCACCTCACCCAGGCAGCAAATGCACTGCATATTTCGCAATCAGCGCTGTCCGGACAGATACGCAAGTTGGAAGCTAGTCTTGGGCATGATCTGTTTATCCGAGAGGGCCGCCGCCTCAAGCTATCCGAGGCAGGAAGAATGGCGTTTTCCTACGCCGAAGAAATATTCCGTCAGGGAGAGGAGCTTGCTGCAGTATTTGCGTCCGGTACACAGGTAAACCGGGAGGTGCTGCGTATCGGAGCCGTGGCAACGCTATCCAGGAACTTTCAGGAAGCGTTCCTGCACCCGTTACTGGGGCGGGAAAATCTTGAGTTCAGCCTGCAAAGTAGTGATATTGACGAGCTACTAAGGCGCTTGTCCGCCCACAGGCTTGATCTGATTCTTTCCAATCAGCCAGTACGCGGTGATGAAGCCAACCCCTGGCGCTCCCGGCTGATCTCAAAACAGCCTGTAAGCATTATCGGGCCCCCGGAATCCGGCCAGAAAGTGACCTTTCCCGACTTTCTCGAGGGGCGCAGCCTGATCGTTCCTGGCGCTGACAATAATATCCGGCAAGCCTTTGACCAGCTGTGTGAATACCACAAAGTGCGCCCCAGGCTGGTTGCAGAAGTGGATGATATGGCCATGATGCGATTGCTCGCCCGGGATTCGGGGCACTTCGCCGTTTTACCTCCGGTGGTGGTGCGGGATGAGCTCAGAAACGGGGATCTTTTTGACTACGGAGCTCTGCCGGGAGTCTACGAGGAGTTCTATGCAATCAGTATCCGCCGCCAGTTCGAAAGCCCGGCCCTGCGCGAGCTGCTCTCACAGCCGGTCGAAGACTTTATGATGCGCCCCCTGAATTGATCATTCTGACCATCAACTCTGTCGTAAACAGCCATGACTCCGGTCACAGCAGATACGTATACTGAACAAGTCGTCATAAATACAATAAAGGTCGGATCACCCGGTATGACTCAGCAAAACAACGTTACGCAGCCATCGATCATCATAATCGGAACGGGATTTGGCGGCCTCGGCATGGCGATTCAGCTAAAAAAAGCCGGCTTCGGGAATGTCACGTTGCTGGAAAAAGCTGGCCGCGTTGGCGGTACCTGGCGAGACAACACGTACCCCGGCGCAGCCTGTGATGTTCAGTCACACTTTTACTCCTATTCTTTCGAGCCGAAACACGACTGGTCCCGAAAATTCGGTCTGCAGCATGAACTGCTCGGCTATATGGAGCACTGTGTTGAAAAATATGACCTCGGCGAACAGATTCGCTTTAAATGCGAAGTCGCTGACGCCGTGTTTGACGACGTCCGCAACCTCTGGACGCTAAGGCTTACCGACGGTGAAACGCTGGAAGCGCAAGTGGTCATAACGGCAACCGGCCAACTGAACCAGCCTGCGTGGCCCAATATCGAGGGCATGAGCGATTTCGAAGGTGCCTGCTTTCACTCGGCCCGCTGGAACCATGATTACGACCTCAAGGACAAGCGCGTTGCGGTTATCGGCACCGGAGCAAGCGCTATCCAGTTTGTCCCTGAAGTTGCCAACAAGGTTAACTCTCTCGCCCTGTTTCAGCGCTCGGCCGCCTGGGTTCTGCCAAAGCCAGACCGGCCGTTCAAAAACTGGGAGCAAGCCCTGTTCAAGGCCATTCCCGCTTGGGACCGGCTGTACCGCTATCTGATTTACTGGAAGAACGAAAGTCGGGGGCTGGCATTCACGCGCTTCCATCGCTTGCTGGACATCTTTGCGTGGCAAGCAAAGAAGGAAGCCAGAAAACACGTCACTGATCCGGAAAAACTCAAGCACATCATTCCGGATTATCAGATTGGCTGTAAGCGAATTCTGATTTCCAACGATTGGTATCCGGCCATTAACCAGCCCAACCTGGATCTTGTCACGGACCCGATCGAAAAGATTGATAGCACCGGCGTTCAGACGCTATCCGGCAGGCATTACCCCGTTGACGCCATCATCCTTGGTACCGGCTTTCGTGCTTCGGAGTTTCTGTCACCGATTCGTGTAACCGGGCGTGGTGGTGTAACGCTGAACGAAGCCTGGCAGGATGGCGCTGTTGCATTCAAAGGGATTACGGTCTCCAGCTTCCCAAACCTGTTTATGCTCTACGGACCAAATACCAACCTGGCCCATAACTCGATTCTCTACATGCTGGAATCCCAGTTCCAGTATGTACTTGGCTGCCTGGAGGCCCTGCAAATGCACCCAGGCAAAGCCATGGATGTACGCAAAGATCGCCTGGAACAGTATTCCAGTGTTGTTCAGGAGGGACTTGAAGGCAGCGTGTGGAGCTCCGGGTGCTCCTCCTGGTACCTTGATGCCAACGGCAAAAACACACTGAACTGGCCTGGCTTTACCTTTTCGTACCGTTTTTCTACGCGCCATGTGGATACAGCGGACTATCAGTTCCTTGATCCTGCCGGGTAATATCTGTTTGCATCCGCCATACATTCATAGGATGATTGGTTGATCAGATAAACGGATGATAGGTTAATGCTGAAAAAAATCCAGAAAGGCTCTCTGGTGGAAACCGCGATAGAAAGCCTGAGACACGCCATAGAAACAGAACAGTGGCTGGTGGGCGACAAACTGCCTGTGGAATCGGATCTCTCCGAGGCTTTGGGAGTGAGCAGGAACACCGTACGAGAAGCCGTGCGAGTACTGGCCCACGTGGGAATGCTGGAAACCCGGCAAGGAGACGGCACCTATGTAAGAGCGACCCGCGATGCGGGGGAAACCCTCAAGCGCATCGCCCGTACCCAGCTCACAGACCAGCTGGAAGTCCGGATCATGCTGGAAACGGAAGCGGCAAAGCTGGCGGCACAACGGCGCACCGAACAGGACCTCCGGTCTATGACCATGGCACTTGATGCAAGGGGGAAAGCCGATGCCAACCTCGAGGCTCGTATTCATCACGATGAGGCGTTTCATCACGCGCTGGTAGCCGCATCCCACAACTCGGCACTGGCGGAGCTTTACGATTACTTCTCCCACGCCATCACGCAGACGATTGAACGCACAGAAAATGACGCAGACTTACCGGAGCCCTCTCAGGAAGACCACGAACTGCTTCTGGCCGCCGTGCGTCGTCAGGATTCGGTAAAAGCCGAAAAGCTTGCCCAAAACCTTCTTGCGCCCAGCCTTAAGGCTCTTCGGAAGTGAGGCTCCTGATTATGAAGTTCAGGCCAGACACCTTTACTGTTCTGCTACTTGGCGCAATTGTCCTGGCTTCATTTCTGCCAGCTACAGGCGCTGCCGGAAATTTGCTGGCAAGTGCCGGAACTGTAGCCGTCGCCCTGCTCTTCTTCTTCCATGGCGCAGCGTTATCGCGGGAACAGATCGTTGCGGGTGCATCGCACTGGCGGTTGCACATACTGATCACTGCACTAACGTTCGTGTTCTTCCCCCTCGTAGTGCTCCCCATTAACGGCATAAGCAGCTTTGCCCCATCGTGGATGCCGGCAGACCTGGGGCTTGGCTTTCTGTACCTGGGGGTATTGCCCTCCGCCGTTTCCTCATCCATTGCCTATACCGCTATAGCCAGAGGTAATGTACCCGCGGCTATCTGCAGTGCCGCTGCATCCAATGTGTTTGGCATGATGCTGACGCCCTTCCTGCTATTATTGCTCGTCAGTTCTGCAGGAAGCGGAGATTTTGCAGTGGGCGAAGCCCTGAAAGATATCGTCTTGCAGCTGCTGCTGCCGTTTGCGGTCGGCCACGCCATGCGCCCCATTCTGGGAGGCTACCTGGCACGCAACGAAGGCCTTATGGCGCGGTACGATAAATGTGTTATCTGGCTTATCGTGTACTCTGCTTTCTCACATTCTGTGGCAAGCGGTCTCTGGCAAAATCTGCCGGTGAAAGCCATTGTTCTCACAATACTGCTATGTATCGGGCTACTGGCATTGTTTATGTTTTTCGCGAGGTTTCTGGTGCGGCGGTTCGGGTTCAGTCTCGAAGACGAAGCAGCGGTTGTTTTCTGCGGCTCTAAAAAGAGCCTGGCTTCCGGATTGCCCATGGCAAAAGTGCTGTTTTCCGGGCACCCCGGGTTCGGCATGATTGTTTTACCAATTATGTGCTACAACCAGGTTCAAGTAATTCTCGGCGCCATTCTGGCCCAGAAATACCGGGAACAAATCGCTGAGTCCAAATCTACAGAAACAGAAGCGCAGTGAATGGGCGGCGGTTTCAACCGCCGCCCATACCGCCAAACAGAGTGGCGAGTATAACAAGCCCGATAACCCAGCCAATAACAGCTGGCCAGAAATTGACCATTTGTGGAGACTCTGAACCTACACCCTCTGCTGCCACGCCCGGCTCCGGATGGCTGACCTCATCTTCCTGGGCTACGACATCCTGAAGGCTGTTCCAGTCAAACCATTCCGACAAGAAGTGCACTACCGGCGCTGGAAAGCTGCCGTTTTCGGCCATCGGATGAAGCTGTGGTTCCAGTTGCCGGCCGATTTCCCGGCGCAGAGGCAATTGATCAGCCGGCGGCTCACAGAGTATCGCTTTCCATATACCCGCATCCCGCGTCCTGCCGGAATCGTTCAGAAGCGCCTTGATTTGAATTATCACTTCCCGGACAACCTGGCTCTCCGAGGCGTCCAGCTCGCGACCAATTTCCCTGCCATTCATATCAGGCTTACTCCCACCCTTGTGATTGATTACATTTTTGAGAGACAAATGACGTGTCGTCAAATACGATAGCGAAAACATAGCTTCGCTTTTAACTCGGCAATTATAGAACGACACCTATGCCCGTTACGAATTTCAAAAAACACAGTCAATGGCGTTCCGATTCTTCTTGCGCATTGGGTTTTGTAGCGACAGGGTTTCTGGGCTCTATGCTGCTTAGCCCAGCGCCGGCCGCTGCCCAGTCGCTCTCCGACGAACCTGATCAGGTTGGCTTCTACGGATTCAACGACGAGATACCAGAAGTACTCACGACCACCCGACTGCGTCAGCCTAAAACAAGGGTTCCCGGAACGACCACGGTTATCGATGGCGAGATGATTCGTGATCTGGGCATTATGAGCCTGGTGGAGATATTTCGTCTGGTTCCGGGCATGGTGGTGGGAGAGGTAGGCAGCAGCACGCCGGTCACAACCTATCACGGCACAGTGCACTATGAACAACGGCGCATGCAGGTACTGGTCGATGGCCGGACCGCGCACCGCGCCACCCTCTCTGATATGGACTGGCAAACCATGCCAGTCCCGCTCGAACTCATTGAAAGAGTCGAGGTAAGCCGGGGACCGAATTCAGCGGCCTATGGCATTAATGCCTTTCTGGGAACAATCAACTTCATTACCCGCAACCCGGCAGACACACCTGGTACAGAGGTTCGCGTTGTTCGCGGTTCCAGAAACTACGTCCGCACCTTTGCTTCCGTTGGCGATGTCAGCGAAAGCTACGACTGGCGGTTAGCGTTCGAAAAGCGCAAATTCGGCGGTTTTGATTATCAGATTGAGGATCGGGAGCGGGTACCTTTTAACGACGGCCATGACATCAACGTTTTTAACTATGACTCCCGCCTGAAGGTGAACTCCGGTTTTAACGCAGATATTCGCGTTGGCGTCGTTGATGGAATAAACGAAGAAGATGTTTATAAAAATGGCGAACTCGGTGCTACTGGCAACCCGGACATTGACGTGCGGGACTATTATCTCCAGACACAGCTTAACTTCACGACATCGAGAACCCATTTTTTCCACGTCCAGGTGAACTTCGAGAACTTCGATCGCAGACAGCGCTGGCCCATAGAAGTACCCGAATCAGTCGTAAATTGCCTCGCCAACGGTGCCGATGTATTTGACGACGCTAATAACTGCTTTCAATCAGGCGGTACCCCACTAACCGCCAATGTAAACTCAGACTCCGAAGACTCCAGGCTGGAATTCGAGCTTCAGGATACGTTGTTATTCAGTGATAACCTGAAGCTCGTCACCGGGCTGGGCTACCGCAAAGACACCTATCGCTCTGAGACGTTTTTCAACGGACGGGGAAACGACTATCAGTCGCGGGTATTTGGCAATCTGGAGTACACCCCTATCAACTGGCTTACCTTGAATGGTGGCGGTAACTGGGAGCATACGACAACCACCAATGAGGGCTATTTCTCACCTCGGCTTGCGGCAAATTTCACGCTTGGAAACAACCACGCGCTAAGGTTCGTGTATTCGAAAGCCGTGCGCACACCGGACGGTTTTGAGCAAAACCCGGATTACGGGTTTACATTGAGAGATGTCCGGCCGACACAATACGCTTCGTTCGAAGGCTATCGGGTAGAAAATACTCTCGTTACCCGGGGCGGAAAACTTGAAGAAGAGAACATTATATCGAGAGAGATCAGTTACTTCGGGCAGTTTCCTATGGATCGAGGTCAACTCTCTCTGGAAGTCAGGGTATTCAAGGACAAAATGCGAGATATGATTAGCGGTATCATCGGTTTTGAAGACTGGACGATCGACAATAACGTTGATATCGACCAGAAAGGCTTTGAAGTTGAAGCTGCCATGGAGTACCCCGGAACAACATTCAGAGTCAGCTACGGCTATCTTGACCAGGATGACTGGTACAACGGTCCGGAAATTTCTTCTGACGATGCTATCAACAAGGATGAAAAGCAGTACAAGGTAGACCTTCTGGGACGACTCTCGGCAAGGCACTCCGGTAGTATCGCATTAATTCAGAACTTACCGTTTGGCCTGAAAGGCTCCACCGCCTTTTACTGGGCAGATCAACTCAAGGAGTCCCGGTTTGAGCGCCTCGACCTTCGTCTGGCAAAATCTATTTTTCAGCCTCGTTATACGGCGGAGTTTGCTGTGACTATGCAGCATTACATGAATACAGATCCGGATATGAGCATTGATAATAATATCGAGGATCAAAATCAGCTCTTTCTGGAAGCAGGTATCCGCTTCTGACCTCCAATCAGGGAATGCTTCTGACCCGGGATGGTATGACAGAAAACGTCGTTTTATTTTGGAGGTGGGCTGCAGCCACACTCCTTCAGACTCTGATAGTAACGGCAATACTTGTCGGTACAGCGTCTGCGCAGGCACAGGATAATGATCATGCACCTGTTTATCTGGCAGGCTCGGGTAATGTCACTCTGGACCAGCATATAAAAAGCCTTCTTGAGAAATACCTCGGCAGCCAACGGGACCTGATTCTGGTTTCGGATAAACAAGCAGCGCTGATAGACAATGCCCCCATTGTAACGATCGGCCCCGGCGCATTTTCCCGCATTCGTCAGGCGAATCGCAACGCCCCAGTGCTTGCACTGCTGGCAGCTCAGGATTTTCTTGACGGTTTTGCAAACCGGTCACCGGGGCAAATTTCCGGAGTCTATTACGACATTCCGTTGCTCCGGCAAGCATTGATCGGAAAAGCTATTCTTCCACAGGCTGTCCGGATCGCACTGATTGCAACCACAAGTTCTGCTGAACTTTACGACGCCCTCATTGATCAGCTGCCCCAGTACGGCCTTGAGGCCCGACTATTCATCGTGGACGATGACAAACAACTCATACCGACACTCACCCGGGCGTTGAGTTACGGCGATTTTCTGCTGGC
Source organism: Marinobacter antarcticus (assembly GCF_900142385.1). Lineage (NCBI taxonomy): Bacteria > Pseudomonadati > Pseudomonadota > Gammaproteobacteria > Pseudomonadales > Marinobacteraceae > Marinobacter > Marinobacter antarcticus. The sequence goes on along the minus strand of NZ_FRAQ01000002.1, from coordinate 417,741 downwards.
CGCACCAGACAACACCATATACAACCCCAGAACTATAAAACACGTTCTTCTGACCGCTTATCGCAGAAACAGGATCGTCATCGGCCCAAGCCAGGCCTATGTCAAAGCCGGTGCTCTGGCATCCGGCTATGCACCCTTCCCGGTCATGGCCGAGATGGCAGCCAGATATCTGCAGGAATTCTTTGAAACCGGAACATTCCCGCAACCGGATTATCCCGCCAGCTTTCGGGTAGAGATCAACCAACAGGTCGCCCGATCCCTCAATATTCCTCTGGCATCAAGGGAACAGATCGCCAAAGCCGTTGAATCGAAGTTAGAAAATAGAGGGGAGCAAGGCGATGAGTAAGTACACTAACGCCGGCACGCCGCTTTCCCACAAGCTCTTGCTGCTGGGCGCATTGCCCGCCATTGTAATGTTTATAACCCTGATCGGATTCTTTACCTCTGCGCGGCTGGAAGATGCCAGACGTGATCTTTCTGACAGTAACCAATTGTTGGCTGACAGCCTGGCATCTTCTCTCGAGTATGCCGTTGTATCCGGAAACACGCTGGCGCTGCAGGAAATTCTTTCTCAGTCCATCCGGTACAGCAAGGCGGACTGGATTCGCGTAACCGACGTGGTCGGCGAGCAGATTGGCCTGGTGGCGCATAACAATACCGAAACGCTTGAACTGCCGGGTGAGTTTAAGGTTTATGAAGCCGAGATTCTTCAAAAGCCACTGGCGTTTGAGACAGACAGGAAAACCCAATGGTTCGAGCCGGAATATGGATACGGATCAGGTGCACTGCGAGTCGGCACTGTTCAGGTGGGTGTCAGCGATAACGTTCTGGAGGCACGTCGCCAGGATATACTCTGGACGTCTGTTGCAGTCGGGTTTTCGGTGCTGCTGCTTACTATTCTGGTGATCAAGCACTCGCTTAGCTCAATCCTTTCGCCTATCCACCAGGTTTCCGGGCGCATCAGTCGTCTGATTGAGCGAGACTACCGGACTACCAGGATAGACATACGGCGTAACTCCCGGGACGTTATCACCATTGAGCAACAGCTCAACGAATTGGCAGAGCGCCTCGGCGCTCTGCGAGCATCACGAGAGCAAACACTCGCCGCCTCGGAGCTTGCCAGAGAAAAGGCGGAGATCGCAAGCAATACCAAATCCGAGTTTCTGGCAACCATGAGCCATGAGTTGCGCACACCTCTCAACGGTGTACTAGGCATGATTGACCTGACCCAGGAGGAAGCGCTTAGCCCCAGACAAAAGGATTATTTGCAAACCGCCCGACAATCCACTGAAGATCTTCTGACAGTCATAAGCGATATTCTTGACTATTCCCATATGGATAGAGGCGCGATCATCCTCGAACAGCAAGTGTTCGATCTGCGAACCCTCATCACAAATTGCGTTGCGTCATTCCGTCATGTCGCCGAAAAACAGGGACTGGCGCTGACGCTCAATTTTTGCGGCGACTGGCCAGAAGTGCCCCAGGTAACAGGAGACGCGCCGAGGCTTCGGCAGATTCTTGCCTGCCTGCTCGATAACGCGATCAAATTCACCAATGAGGGCTTTGTAAACGTTCGGGCAGGCTGCTTTGGCGTTGAAGATGGCTTCATTATTCTCAACTGTTCCGTAAGTGATTCAGGGACCGGAATCCCCCATGAACACCTCACGGACATCTTCAGCTCGTTCGAACAACTGGATGCTGGCGATGCGAGGGGCCTTGGCGGTTCGGGTATCGGGCTGTCTCTGGTGCAGCGTCTGGTTGAACTTCTTGGAGGACACATTCAGGTAGAAACAGACTCAGGCAAAGGCTCTTCATTCCGCTTTGAGCTGCCTCTGGAGCTGGCATCTCAGGCAGAAATACCTGAGACACCTGAAACAACGGAACAAGCCGAAGGCACCCTCTCTAAGAGGGCTCTGGTTGTTGAAGATAACCCGGTAAATAAGCGCATTGCAGTCGCGTTGTTAGACCGCCTTGGTTTTTACACGGACGCTGTCACAAGCGGCAAAAAAGCGCTGAACAAAGTGCGCACCAGCGATCCGGGTTATGACGTGATTCTTATGGATTGCCAGATGCCGCGAATGGATGGCTATGAAACAACACGTTATATCCGTGAGTGGGAAGTTGACAACGGCCTGGGCAGAACGCCTGTCATCGCCCTTACCGCCGATGCACTGCCCGGTACAGAGCACAACTGCCTTGAAAGTGGCATGGATGACTACCTGTCCAAACCAGTGCGAAAGGAAAATCTGCGGGAGGTTTTGGCGCGCTGGGTCAGTCTGACGACAGACTGATAGAGGGCCGATAGAAAGCTGAGCCCTTCCTTGGGCCCCTGTTCAGATCAGCCGACCGGCTCTCGCATTGTGACAAATTCTTCGGCGGATGTTGGGTGTATACCCATGGTTGAATCAAATTGAGCTTTGGTTGCACCGGCCTTGATTGCCACAGCAAGCCCCTGAGTGATTTCGCCGGCATCCGGTCCGACCATGTGGGCGCCAAGCACGCGATCCGTTGCGTCATCGACGACAAGCTTCATCAGGCAGCGTTCATCGCGCCCGCTGAGAACATACTTCATAGGCCGGAATTCAGAGCGGTAGATTCTCACGGCATACCCTGCTTCCCGCGATTCTTCTTCCGTTAGCCCCACCGTACCAATATTGGGCTGACAGAAAACGGCTGTAGGAATCGCGGTGTAATCCATCTCACCCTCACCATCCCCGAACAACCTGCGGGAAAGCACCATCCCCTGCGCGAGCGCCACCGGTGTAAGTTGTGGCGTACCGATAACATCACCAAGAGCCGTTACCGAAGGTACTGAAGTCTGGAAATAATCATCCACCACCACATGCCCGGAAGCATTAAGCTCGATACCCAGTTCGGTCAGGCCCAGGCCGTCTACCAGCGCCCTTCTCCCTGTTGCCGCCATAACAAGCCCGGTCTCCATAACGTCTCCGTTACTGAGTTTGACCCGGTAGTGGGAGTTCTCGGCTTCTACAGACTCAATCGTTACACCGAACTCAAGCCGGACGCCTTTTTTGCGCATTTCCTGCTCGGTAAACCGACGAACATCGTTATCAAAACCGCGGAGGAACAGATCGCCGCGATAAAGCAACGTGGTCTCAACACCAAGGCCAGCCAGAATGCCTGCAAATTCAACCGCGATGTAGCCACCTCCCCAGACCAACGCCTGCCTGGGTAGTTGCGGCAGATAAAACATCTCGTTCGACGTGAGGATACATTCCTTACCCGGAATGTCCGGAACCACCGGCCAGCTACCTGTCGCCACAGTTATGTGCGCCGTTGTGTATTCCTTATCACCCACAACAACCGTATTGGGATCCTTTATGGATGCAGTGCCTTCAATAATGGTAACGCCGGCGCTCTCAAGCAGGCGGCCATAAATGCCATTAAGTCGCTCTATCTCGGTGTTTTTATTGGCAACAAGCGTGGGCCAGTCGAAGCTGACACCGTCCATTGGCACATCCCAGCCATAACCCGCTGCATCTTCCAGTTCGTCTCTGACATGGGCCCCATAAACAAACAGTTTTTTGGGCACGCAGCCAACATTCACACAGGTACCGCCGAGATAGCGGGATTCGACTACCGCTACCCGGGCACCCCGCCCGGCTGACATACGCGCCAGGCGCACGCCGCCGGAACCGGCACCAATAACAATCAGATCATAATCCTGGCTGTCAGACACAGTGTCTCCTGTTGCTTGTTACAACGTTAGTTTTGATTGGCCGTTACCTTGGCTTCCGGATGGATTTCACGGAACAGTACGTGATCCTCAAAACCACCAAGTTTGATTTTCCCAAGGCTGCGAAAGCCTTCAGATTCGTAAAAAGGCAGATAGCGGTTGTTACCTGTATCCAGAACCAGACCCGTTCCAAGGGGGTTCTCCGCACAGAGCCTCTGAACGGCCTTGAGCAGCAGCCGACCATAACCGCGATTCTGGTATTTGGGATTAACTCCCATCAGCGGCAGCTGATGCGCCAGTGGCTGGGGCAACATTGCACGTATTTTCTCATGGTAGTCCAGATAGCGGCGGGTAGAGGCAAAGCCTGCCGTCAGCACCATGCGGATCCGCCAGCTGAGCTGATCCGCCAGATTCAGGCGCAGATCCGGGTCGCCGATGAACGCCACAGCAACCAGCGTATCATTGACCATGACACCGACCGCTTCCTGATCCAGATCAAAGTACAGATCAACCAGTTCACGCACGGTAGCCCGGACTCGCTGGTTATAGCCAGGTTTACGATGGTTGAACAAGTATTGAAACGTTGGTTCGTCCCGATACGCGTCATACAGAATCGATCTGGCTTCATTCAAAGCACTGACATCCAGGCGGACAATAACCGATTCGGGCTTGTTATCGCTATTCATGCTTCCTCTCCTGCATCTGTCCGGAGAGACAACCCCGGAACCCTGTTACTCGGAATCAGATCGCCAATGTTAAACGAACGGAGACCCTACCAGGCTCTCCAACACGATCAAGCGCGGCCTGGTCAATCACGACACCATGCTTACCATTGAGCATTTCAAGCCAGGCTGCAACCTCCGAATAGGGAACAGCTTCGAGCCACACCCGGATGGCACTCTCACCGCTGGGCTCGAAACGCTGCAGGGTAAGGCCAGATTCCCTTGCAGAACGAGTCACCAGTCCCATCAGCGCGCGGCCATCAGCGGGGACATCTGCTGATGTAGCTGCCACCCCAGCTCCATTGGTACCCAAGCGCCGGATAGCCGGCTCGTTTGACTGCAACCAGACGACAAGTTCTGAGGCGTTTTTCTTACTCGCAGCAGCCTGATCGTGAAAGCTCGCAACCGGGCTCCAGACCGCAAAATAGAGAATCCCAAGAAACACAGCAATAGCCAACATCGTAAGTGCCTGCTGATCCCGCCTGGGAAGCTGATCATACTGAGCAATCAGTTTGCCAACCGATGGCTGCTCTTTTAGTTTCGTCAACATGGCCCTACCCTCCGGATACCGTGAGGCGGCCACGGGCGCCGCTGGGTTCATTTACCACGGAGCCGATTTTGGCATCAAGCCCCTGGCCGGCGAGACCGTTGCGTAAAGCGCTAAGGCGATCATAGCTTTCTGCACGTACATCAACCACCAGCTCTCCACGAGACTGACTGTAATTGATGGAGTTAAACGTCACTGAGCCAGTGCTCGCCACCTTTGAATACTGCTGGCCCGTGTACTTCATCAGTGTGACAAAACTCACATCAGGGCCGTCTGAGCCTGCCATACGCAACTGCCCTTCAAGGACACGCCTTACGTTGCCAGCATGGGTTCTTCTATCGCCTGGAAAGGACGCCCGGTAAACCGACATTGCCTGCTGCTGCAAATCCTCTGCCTGTTGCTGGTAATAAAAGCCCATTCCGGCTTCCAGCGTCACCTGCACCACAAACCAGACAGCAGCTACGGCAATCAGTGGCTTCCAGGGTTTCAGGGGGTTTGCAGTGCTGCCTTTGACTGAGAAATCACGCTGGCACAGATTAATCGGGCGGCAAAGATGATGATGGTGAGCGTGGGCCAGCAACTCCAGCGGCATTAATTCCAGCGACTCTCGCCGAACAGAAAGCCGGCCAGGCACCATAAGCTCTCCAAGTAGTGCTTGCTGCTCTTCGAATTCCCTTTCAGTGCCGTAAACCACAACGGGTACTTCAGCGACGACATCCTCTGACGGAGGCATCGCCAGTGTGTGTGCGAACATTCCCAGATTGGCGGACCGCATGCTCAGCCACTCGCCCCGTTCGCTTCCCATCAGAGCGGACTCGCCATCCAGGCAAATTGACCATCCGCCTTCTGTCACCGGAAGCAGCGAGGCGTCAGGATAGATAGCATCGAGCCTGGTGTGTGACCAGCCGCGGAACAGCTCAAGCCATTGCTCCATCCGGCTGCGGTCAATCGCCGCCACCCGATAACCCTCGGCAGTGTGGGCGCCAAGCGCCAGGTGAACGCTGTCAATATCCTGTGCAATCTGCTCTTCAACAGCATAAGGCAAGGCCTGGTTGATGAAGCGACTTTGTTTCGCGGGGATATCAGCCACGCAGAACAGCGCCTCGTCGCCCGGAATGAGGCCTACCAGTAAAACATCCTCAAGCCCGTTCTGGCTGAGCGTCTGTTCAATCGTGCTCCGGAGATCGCTGCTGCCCTGTGCCTGGGCGTCACCGCCGGCATCGTAGAGCACCCAGTTAAATAAACGGGTTTCGGGGTCTTCTCCGTTCCCCGCAGCAGGAGACGAGGGTCGCACGTAAAGGCGATAAGACATGGTTATCCTTCCGAGATGGTATAGGGCTCTTTGGTAATGCGATTCTTTTGTCCAGTATCCCTGTGAACCGTCCGGACATTACCTTCCTGATTGCGGAAAACCGTACTCACCATATTTACAACACGGTTATCGTAGGTAATCCGTGAAACAACTTCAAAAAAACGGGTTTGCAACACTAGCCCTGCGGGCTTCAGGCCTAGTCCTGCAAACTCCGGGAGCGCCAGAAAGTCCTGAAGGTTCTCGAACGGCTCTTCCTCGCGCCTTTCAAGAATAGACGCAGCCTGAGCTGTCGTCAGCTCTTCATGCAATGACATCAACACTTCCGCTGTCGCCGTGTTTACATTAATGCCGATTCCGCTAACCGGCAAGGTGGTTACATGAGGCCGCATCGCCACGTAAATTTCCTCGGTCATGCCTTCAATCAGTCGCAGTTCCGATACGCTGACAAAGGGCTGATTCGCAGCCCGGAACCCGGGTTCTGCCATCAGGTACTGACCGTCTTCGGCACCGTAGGCGCTGACGGTTTCGTCGTTCGGGTCAATCCAATCCACCAACGCATCTACTGAAATACCTGTAATCCCGAGTGCTATCAGCAAGCGAACAAGACGGTCTTTGGTGACCGGGTCCACTTGGCCGGTGGCAGAAACCAGGTCATTGAGGTTTATCCGCCCACCCAGATCGTCTATCTGAACTTCTGCAACACCGTTGTCATCAAGAGGTAAAATGGCTGCATTCATCGCCCAGAATTCATCGAGGCTGTCGACCATCAGGCTGTCTTCTTTATCCTCTTCAAAATCCCGCACCAGAATCTGGCGGGCAAAGGCTTCTGCGCCCAGAGCAATGCTCTGCCCCTGCTGCTGAGCCAGATAATGCCCGGCTTTGAACACTCTTATACTTTGCTGCTGGGTCATACCGGATGCCAGCATAACGATCAGCGCCATGGCGAGCAGCACCATGATCAGCGCAACACCCTGCTGTTTTTTCGGGCACGAACCACAGGAGTAGGGAATCATACCGAGTTAGCCTCCCTGCCCTGTTGTGCCTTGAACAGAGCCCTGGTCGGCTGCGCTGGCACCTTCTTCATCTGTTTTGCTGCTGGCCTCGTTCAGCTGGTTCACCAGGCCCTGAGCACCCGACGGATCAAAGTCTGGCAATACAAAAGTGCGCACAAGCTCACCAAAAAGTTCGTGCTCCAGCGTGATCTCTATACCCAAAGGAAACGATATATCCGGGCGACTGCCGGGGGTCAGTGACGCCATTGCGTCATCAGAAGGCCATTCAGGCACCCAGCTGTTCTGTTCATTGAGAAACCGCACATCAAAGGCAGTAACACCCTCGAGCAGCAACAGATCCTGACTGTTGTCCTCCTGGCCCTGATCCAGAGTTGGCCAATACCGGCGCCGCAGTTCGCTGCCGGTATATTCCCAGCCAACCCGTTGCAGGCTACTCCGGCGTATACCCAGCGGATTACGCCATCCCTGCCGTGTTACCAACAGGGCAAAATCATCTTCACGACTGGTCAGTGCAGGTTTGAAATCACCGTAGATGTCCCGGACCGGCCGGTTGACTATCTGGGTGATGTCCCGCTCGAGAAGGAGCATCGCCCGCTGCAGACCGTCAAATTGTTCGGCAAGCTCATCAACCCGATCACGGGACAGGATTACGCCGCTCAACACCTGCCACACACCAATACCAATGACCGCAGTGATGGTAATTGCGACCAGCACCTCAAGAAGCGTAAAACCCCGCTGGCCCTTCATTTCTCTCATTTCTCACCCACGAAGGCGGAAAGCGTGTGCACTGGGTACGGTTTTGAACGGCCCTCACGGTAACGGGCCACTTTGACTTCCACACGCCGCATTTTAGGCTCGGCAGTCGCCAACACTTTTGTTGTCACTTGCCAACGGTAAGGACCATAGTCTTTATCTTTCGAGTTCTCGGAGATGCTAGGCAGGTTGTTCTCCAGCCGGATTTCATTAATGCGATTATCGGCGAGCCAACTCGCGAGTGTTTTGTCGCGGATTCGTTCGTAACTGGAGATATACTGGCTGCCAACCTCCGCTGCGGCCATTGCAATCAACCCGAATACCAGCAATGCGACCATCACCTCGATAAGCGTGAAGCCTCTTGCTGATCTCGCCAATTTTTCGGGTTTCTCCAGCCTCACTGGTCGTCTCCCTCATCACCAGGCTGGCGCCACTCGATTGGAGAGACCCCATCCGATGCCAGGATCTGCGTATAGTCTGTCTCACTGCCAACGGTAAATTCCAGCTCAAAAGGCGTGGTTTCTCCGCTGGAGAAAAACACCACATCCGGCCGGAGCTTGTCTTCGGTCGAAGCCAGGCGGGGGGCATCACTTTCAATGAACCGGGTGGTAACAAGCCATTCCGGAAACTTCCTGGCCCGGAATATACGCTCTCCCGAACCTTTCCAGTCGCCTGTTTCATCCTGAAAGGCTACAAAGCGATACCCGTTTTCTTCAAGCAGCAACCCGAGCTCCAGGTTATTGAGCACCGCCTGATCCGATGCTGTCTGCATCAGCAAATACAATTCCCGCACCTCGTTCTGCAGCTCCCGCTGCTGCGAGTTCCCACCCATGGTGAATACCGCCAGGGCCGCGAGCAGCCCGATCAGAACCAGGACAACCAGTATTTCAATTAGCGTGAAGCCGTTGCTGTTGCTCCCTGATCCCGCGCGCATCACAAATCAGTTGCCGATAGTCCAGAGGCTGATGTCTGCAGCATCGCCCTCGCCACCTTCCTCACCATCGGAACCCTTGGAGTAGAGGTCGTAAGGGCCTTCCCTGCCGGGACTCACGTATTGGAAATCGCTGCCCCAGGGATCTTGCGGGATAGTCTTCATATATCCATCCGGGTTCCAGTTTTTCGGCTCGGGGCTGCCGGTCGGGCGGGATTTTAATGCGTCCAGGCCCTGCTGGGTGGAGGGATAATGGCTGTTGTCCAGCCGGTAGATATCCAGCGCCTTGGAAATGTTGGTGAGCTGGGTTTCTGCCACGGTTACCTTGGCCTGATCGCTCCGGCCCATGATATTCGGCGCCACAATGGCCACCAACAGGCCGAGAATCACCATTACAACCATGATTTCGATCAGGGTAAAGCCCCGGCTGGATTGCGGCGTGTTCAGGTTTTTCATCGTCATTATGTCACTCGTTGTTGGCTTGAAAGGCTTTTGTCACAAAATACTAACCGACCAGATTGCTCATGTTCAGTATGGGCAGCATGATGGCCATCACAATAATCAGCACCACCACCCCCATTATCAACAGCATCATGGGCTCAAAAAGCCCGACAATGGCGGCTATTTTCGATTGCAGTGTATTTTCCTGCATCCTTGCGGTGCGTTCCAGCATACTGTCCAGCTCCCCGCTAGCCTCTCCACTGGCGATCATGTGTAGCATCATCGGTGGAAAATAGCCGGACTGATCCAGTGCCCGGTGCAAAGAGCCACCTTCACTGACTTTACGCGCGGCGTCCCTGAGTTCCTGGCGCAGATAGTCATTGGAAAGTACCTCTCCGGCAATTCTCATGGCGTCAACCAGCGGAACACCACTGGTAGTCAGTATGCTCAACGTACTGGCGTAACGGGCAGTATTAATGCCCCGGACCATTCCGGAAAACAATGGCAGGTGCAGCAGGCGTTTATGGAATCGCAGCCGGATAGCCGGCTTGGTGAGCGCAAAACGAAATGCCATCAGGCAGCCAACCAGCAGAATAAAGAGGTAGACACCGTAACTGGAAAGAAATTCCGACATCGCCAACATGGCTTGAGTCAACGCCGGGAGTTCCTGTCCCTGCTTCACGAAAACATCAATGATGTCGGGTACAACGTAAGTCAACAGGAACACCACGATGGCGATCGCGACAAAACTCAGAATGATGGGGTAGATCGCGGCAAGCTGGATCTTCTGCCGTGACTCCTGTCGGCTCTCTGTATAGTCGGCCAAACGGTTCAGAACCAGGTCCAGGTGCCCGGCATGTTCGCCCGCCGCTACAGTTGAACGGTACAGCCGAGGAAAAGCTTTGGGGAATTCGCCGAGGCTGTCCGCCAGCGTGTAGCCTTCCATCACCTTCGCTCGAATGGCGATCAACATACTGCGAGTGCGAGGCCGGGAGGTCTGCTGGGCGGTTGCCGAGAGCGCCTGCTCAATAGGGATGCCAGACTGAATCAACGTTGCCAGCTGGCGCGTAACCAGCGCAAGATCGGCGGAGGTGAGAGAACCACGTCCGCTAAGCGGGTTGCTGCGGCTCGGCTTCTGAACAGCAGGCTCAACCGCAAGTGGTGTAAGGCCTTTTTCCCGGAGCTGCTGGCGCACTGCGCGGGGCGCATCAGCCTCTACAACACCCTGTTTCTGCTTGCCCCTTGCATCCAGGGCTTTATATTCGTAGGCAGGCATAGGTTACTGGCCCCGGTGCGTTACGCGGAGCACCTCTTCCAACGTGGTGACGCCATCAAGAATCTTCCTGACACCATCCGCGTGAATGCTCGGGCCTTTAAGCCGCGCTTCCCGCTCCAGATCCAGTTCACCTGCGCGTTTGTGAATCAGCGCGCTGATCTCCTCGGTTACTTCAACCACTTCATAGATACCAATACGACCGCGGTAGCCGAGCTGGCTGCAATGCTCACACCCTTTCGCCCGATAAACGGTTGGTGGGTTAGCAAAATCCTGCTGCAGAAATTCACAGTGCTCTTCCGTGGGCGTGTAAGGCTCGCGGCATTCCTTGCACAACACCCGAACCAGGCGCTGGGCCACAATACCCACAAGGCTTGATGAAATCAGAAAGGGTTCAATACCCATATCCATAAGGCGGGTGATTGCGCCCACAGCCGTGTTGGTGTGCAGAGTAGATAAGACAAGGTGGCCGGTAAGACTGGCCTGAACGGCAATCTCAGCGGTTTCCAGATCCCGGATTTCACCAATCATCACCACATCGGGATCCTGCCGCAGAATGGCTCGCAAACCCCGGGCAAACGTCATCTCAACCTTGGGGTTAACCTGAGTCTGACCAATCCCCGGCAGGTTGTATTCAATAGGATCCTCAACCGTAAGGATGTTTCGGCTGCGGTCGTTTATCTCCTGCAACGAGGCATACAGGGTTGTGGATTTACCCGAGCCGGTAGGGCCAGTCACCAGTAATATGCCGTAAGGCCGATGAATGAGCTGGCGCAGGATTTTCAGGTCATCAGGTGCCATACCCAGAGACTCGAGGCGTATCGCGCCCGCCTGTTTATCCAGCAAGCGCAGTACAACCCTTTCGCCACCAGATGAAGGCATCGTAGAGACCCGGATATCCACCTCACGACCGGCCACCCTCAGCGAGATTCGGCCGTCTTGAGGCACCCGCTTTTCGGCAATATCCAGTTTCGCCATAACCTTGATCCGTGAAACCAGCAGCGGTGCCAGCGCACGTTTGGGTTGCACGACTTCCCGCAATACGCCATCAACGCGAAAACGCACAATCAGGCGTTTTTCATAGGTTTCGATGTGCACATCCGAGGCGCTGCTTTTTACCGCCTCGGTCAGAATCGCATTGATCAGACGAATAATCGGCGCATCGTCTTCCTGCTCCAGCAGATCCTCTGTTTCCGGAACAGAGTCAGCGAGCGAGGCCAGATCCATATCATCGCCAATACCTTCAACCATTTGCATGGCTTCGGCAGAGTCGTTTTGATAAGCAGCATTCAGCGCTTGGTCAAAGTGATCTGGATCAATAGTTGTAAACAGAGCTCGCCCTCCGCTTATCCGGTTGGCTTCGGCCAATGCAGAATGGGGAGCGCCAGGCCTGATCAGAATAACCGGGCTGCCCTCTTCCGAGCGGGTCAGAATGACACCATTGCGCTTCGCAAAGGTAAAGGGAAGACGACCCAGCGGAGCATCCTGCGGCTCAAGTTCGGTTTCTGTGGTCAAGGTTGTCCTCGTTCTTGTCAGGCAATCAGGGGGAAGGCTATCACAGGACATAGGCCCGCTGAATAACTCTGTACACTATACTGCCAATAAAAGCCCACAGTCTGATAACCTGTGGGCCTTTCGAAGGCTCGCTGGCGGCTGGCGAACGTGTATTCAGGACTATCAATGCTTTCTATCAATCGAAGTATTCCCCTCATTCTGGCTGTGGTTGCAGGGCTTACCATGGTGGCTGCTACCTCTTGGCAGGGCTATAGCTTCTGGCAGACCGAAAGCCAGCAAGCCGGCCAGAACGGCCAACCCGCGGCAAAACCGGTTGCACAAAAACCCAACGCTCCTTCTGTACCACTCGCCTCCCTGGATTTTTTTGGCACCGCTCAAGTGCTGGGGGCGGAGAAGCCGCAAGATACCGAGGACCTGCCTGAAACCAACCTCCGGATTTTTCTGCGGGGTGTTCTCGCAGCCGACGGCGACTTCCCAGGCAGTGCCCTGATCGAAGATGACAAAAGCAAAACCGAAGTCTTTATTGTCGGCGATGAGTTACCCGGCAACGCCAGGCTCCACTCCGTTCATCCTAACCGCGTTATTCTCGACCGCGCCGGCAAGCTGGAAAACCTGTATTTTCCGGAGCCTGATAACCGTTCTGGAATGACCTTCTCATCAGACGCCGACAATATTCGACAAGAATCTCAGCAGCAAGTCCAGGTGCCAGATATTACCAACCGACCTGTTCAGTCAACGCCTCCGGCAGCCAACGAGCAGGAGCGGCGGGAAGAAATACGCAAGCGCCTTGAGCAACTCCGGGAACGTCTGCGCACCAACGGCTAGCCTGTAATTGTCTCTGCGCGCACGGCCATGTCGGCAAATGACACCGTTAATGTCGCTATGGGACAATGTAAGCTTCGGATAAACCGATAGAATGTCGCCCGGTTCAATCAAAAACGGGAGTGTACTTTGATGCGACGTTGGAATGGCTGGGGCGATGAGCAGTTCAATCTGGAACTCCCGATACAGGGACGAAGCTTTCTCGTAGACCGTGTTGGTTCCGGTTCGCCTCTGAGTGATGTTTCTCTCGAGTCTGTCCTCGCCAAGGTTCCGGAAACCCGCCTGCTCGCTGACAGCACTGTTGATAAGCTGATTGACACTAACACCGAAGCCCGGGTACGACACGCCCGCGGCCAGAGCCTGCCGGACTGGCTGGCTATGCGCAGCGGTGAATTCGGAGTCTTCCCGGATGGCGTAGCCTGCCCCGAAAGCAGTCTCGACGTTCAGAAACTGCTGCAATATGCACAGGCCAGCGACATTGAGCTGATCCCATACGGCGGTGGCACCAGCGTTGCAGGGCACATTAACCCGCTTGCAAGCGATAAACCGGTGCTTACAGTGGACATGGGCGGAATGAACCGCCTCATAGATCTCGACCGGGAAAGCCAGATAGCCACATTTGGCGCGGGTACGCCGGGCCCCCTCGTGGAATCCCAATTGCGGGCTCACGGTTACACTCTCGGGCACTTTCCCCAATCGTTTGAACTCTCAACCATCGGTGGTTGGGTGGCCTCCCGCTCCAGCGGACAACAGTCGCTGCGCTACGGCAGAATCGAGCAGCTATTTGCCGGGGGCAGAGTCGAAACACTCAAAGGCACCCTCGACCTGCCGACCATACCGGCTTCAAGCGCCGGACCGGACATTCGCGAAATGATCCTGGGATCCGAGGGCCGAATTGGTCTGATCACCGAGGTAAAAGTGCGGGTCAGCCGCTTACCGGAACAGGAAAGCTTTCACGTTGTCTTCTTCCCGGACTGGGACCTGGCCCGCACCGCCTGCCGAAAACTGGTACAGAACCGAACCCAGCTTTCCATGCTGCGGCTCAGCAGCGCCGTTGAGACTGAAACTCAGCTTGCACTGGCAGGACACCCACACCTGATCAGCATGCTTGAGAAAGTCCTTTCCCTGCGTGGCTCCGCCGAAGGTAAGTGCATGATGACCTTCGGGCTGACCGGCAGCAGCCGACAGTGCGCCAGCGCCAAACAGGAAGCAAAGCGCATCTGCTCGGAATACAACGGTGTTTATACCGGCACCAGGCTGGGTAAAAAATGGGCCGAAAAACGCTTCACCATGCCCTATCTCCGGGAGGCACTTTGGCAGATGGGCTACGCTGTGGACACTCTGGAAACAGCGACCGATTGGGATAACGTCGACAATCTGCTTGGCCTGATGGAAGGCAGTCTGCGCGACGGCCTTCAAGCCCGCGAAAAAAGCAAAAATGAGCGCGCTCATGTGTTTACCCATCTTTCCCATTTTTACGCACAGGGTTGCAGCATCTACACCACGTATGTTTTCCGGGTTGCAGACAGCTACGAAGAGACCCTGGCGCGCTGGCAGCATCTCAAGAACACAACCTCTGAGCTGATCGTGCGCAACCGCGGCACCATCAGCCATCAGCATGGCGTCGGCAAGGATCACGCGCCCTTCCTGCCGGTTGAAAAAGGTGAGCTGGGAATGCTGGCAATCCGCTCTCTTTGTGCAACCTTCGACCCGGAAGGCATTCTCAACCCGAAAACCCTGGTGGAATGAGCCCAATGAAGCGCCGAGACTCATTGCTCAGTGAACTTCAAAGCAGCGCGCACACGTTTGATGTTGTGGTCGTTGGCGGCGGCATTACCGGTGCTGGCATAGCCCGGGAAGCCGCAGGCAGTGGCCTGAATACCTTGCTGGTCGAACAAAAAGACTTTGCCTGGGGAACCTCCAGCCGATCTTCGAAAATGGTGCACGGGGGGCTACGCTATCTTGGCAGCGGCCAGTATCGGCTGACCCGTGATGCCGTTACCGAACGCCAGCGCCTGATGGCCGAAGTGCCGGGGCTTATCGAACCCTTGCGCTTTATCATGCCGCACTTCCAGCGCCAGTTTCCCGGCCCTCGCCTGTTTCAGATTCTGCTGCGGATCTACGACTGGATATCCCGCTCCCATTCGCGCCAATTCCTGACGCCGGGCGAAACCATGCAATGGGTGCCTGGTCTGAATACCACAAAACTGACCGGGGCCAGCGGTTTCACCGATGCGGTAACCGATGATGCTCGACTGGTGCAGCGTGTGATAACCGAAGCCCGCCACGACGGCGCCTGTTGCCTGAACTACGTTAAAGCAATGAACGTTCTTCGAACGAACGGCAAAGTCAGTGGGCTTGAACTGCAGGCAGAAGACGAAACCTCAACATTTACCGTCAACACGCCTCTGATTATCAACGCCACAGGCGTATGGGCTGACCGGCTTCAGCAACCAGTCGACGGCCAAAAGCCCATGACTATCCGGCCATTGCGCGGCAGCCACCTGGTTATTCCCTGGCAGAAGCTTCCTGTCTCTTGCTCTGTTTCCCTGTTCCACCCGGATGACAAGCGCCCGGTTTTCGCATTTCCCTGGGCCGGCACAACAGTGCTTGGCACAACAGACCTCGACCATACAGATAGCCTGGACAATGAGCCGCATATTGCCGGTGAGGAAGTCGATTATCTGTTGAAAATTTCCAGCAGCCTGTTCCCCGGCGCGACCATCTCAAGAAGCGACGTTCTATCCACTTGGGCGGGCGTTCGGCCCGTCGTAACAGCAGAACCAGGCAATGCCAGCTCGAAAGCGCCATCAAAAGAAAGTCGGGAGCATGAGTTCCGTGAAGATAAAGGCTTGATCAGTATCGCAGGCGGCAAACTCACCACCTTCCGACTCATTGCACGTGAGGCGCTGGCACGAGGCCTTGGAAGTGAAGAGCGATTGCGACCGGAGAATGACCCGGTTTTTCGGCAAACCGCCCCACCCCGGCGGCCCGCGACTATCAGCCACCAGAACTGGCAACGGCTTACCGGCTTTTATGGCTCGGATCTGAGCGCTGTTATGCAGGCAGGGCCTGCCGAGCCTGTATATGACGGCACGACTTCTGTCGTCGTTCCGGGGGAACTGCTGTGGGCGGAAGTTGTGTGGGCCTGCAAACAAGAGGATGTAAAACACCTGGATGATCTGATGCTACGCCGCACCAGGCTCGGGTCAATCGTACCGGAAGGCGGCAAAGCACTGCTTCCGAAGGTGAAGCAACACTGCCAGAACGCTCTCACCTGGGACGACGAGCAGTGGCTCGCTGAAGAGGCCCGTTATCTGGCGATCTGGCAAGAGGCCTATTCGTTACCGCCTCGGCCGGAGCAATAATATGCATTCCAAGCCCCTGATACTGGCGATTGATAATGGCACACAGAGTATTCGCGCTCTGCTTTTCGATACTCAGGGCAACCTGATTGCCAAGGGCAAGCGGGAAATTCAGCCATACTTTTCAGAGCAACCCGGCTGGGCCGAACAACACCCGGAGTATTTCTGGGACAACCTGGGTAAGGCCTGCAAACAGCTTTGGCAATCAACCGACATAACGCCAGACAGGGTTGCGGGCGTTACCGTCACAACCCAGCGCGGCACAGTGATTAACCTCGATGAAAACGGCAAGCCACTGCGCCCCGCCATCATCTGGCTCGACCAGCGCCACGCGAGGGTCGACGGCCCGGTCAAAGGCCCGTGGGGCTGGTTCTTCAAGCTGGCAAGGCTCGAAGGCACTATTAATCGTTTTCGAGAAAAAACCCAGGCCAACTGGATCGCCCAGAACCAGCCGGAAATCTGGGATAAAACCCGACACTTCGTTTTGTTGTCCGGTTACCTGAATTACCGCTTAACCGGCGAGTTCCGGGACTCTACCGGTAGCCAGGTAGGCTACCTGCCATTTGACTACAAAAAACACCGCTGGGCGGGCAAGCGGGACTTTAAATGGCAAGTCATGCCGGTAAAAAAACCCATGCTGCCCGAGCTGGTCAGCCCTGGTTCCACCCTGGGCCATCTCACCACAGAAGCTGCCAGCCATCTGGGGCTTCCAGAAGGCCTGCCAGTCATTGCAGCAGCCTCCGACAAAGCCTGCGAGGTACTTGGCTCAGGAGGTTTAACACCGGATGTCGGCTGCATGAGCTACGGCACAACCGCCACCATAAACACCACCAGCAAGCGCTATGTTGAAACTGTACGGCTGATGCCGCCCTATCCTTCCGCGCTGCCCGGGCACTACTCCACAGAAGTAATGATTTATCGGGGCTTCTGGATGGTGAGCTGGTTCAAGCGGGAGTTCGGTTTGCGGGAGCAGAAAATCGCCGAGGAACGGGGCATCGAACCGGAGGTGCTGTTTGATGCACTGGTCAAGGCTGTGCCTGCCGGGTCCATGGGCCTGATGCTACAACCCTATTGGTCACCAGGCGCACGACAGCCGGGGCCGGAAGCCAAAGGCTCCATCATCGGCTTTGGCGATGTTCACACCCGCTCACACATTTACCGGGTTATTCTGGAAGGCTTGGCTTACGCCCTCCGGGAAGGCAAAGAAAAGATCGAAAAGCGCAGCGGCATTAAAATCCGCAAACTCCGGGTCGCGGGCGGCGGCTCCCAGAGTGACGCCGCCATGCAATTAACCGCAGACGTATTCGGTTTACCCGCCGAGCGCCCCCACACTTATGAAACCTCTGGTCTGGGCGCTGCTATCGATGCAGCGGTCGGGCTTGGCCTGCACCCCGACTTCGGAACCGCGGTGGCAGCAATGACCCGGGTTGGTGACGTATTCCAGCCCAACCCGGAAGCCAGGGAGCTCTATCAGCGGCTCTACACCGAGGTGTATCTGCGCATGTATCCCCAGCTGCAGCCGCTGTACCAGAAAATCCGGGATATTACCGGATACCCGAAGTAGGCAGGCCTGACCATTACAACCCTGGCAGCGCGGTTCCTTCGGGAACCCGAACCTCAAAACCGGATTTCACATTAACAGTCTGGCCGGCCGGCACTTCGCGATTCCAGGCCAAAATGCCTTTTTTGTCATCAACATCCCGCTCAACCGGCTCGCTGATTTCCAGGGGCTTAACCGTCAGAACATCCATCTGAGACACCGGAAGCCGGTCAAAAATCCGGACCTGCACTGGCTTTGAGTGATGGTTCGTAATCTCGAAACGGTTTTGGCGACGCTGGACATTCTCGCTCTTCCAGACTCCTTCTTCCCCGGTGCGCTCAAGCTCGTTCACCACCGCAACACGGATACCCTCATCCACCCCGAATCCGAGGGTCAGCTCCTCGCCGTCTGCCAGCTCTTGCAACTGACTTTCACCAACGCTCTGGCCATCCCTGAATAGCGTTACCTGCCCTGCGGGTATGGGTGCGTCAGAAAGGAAGATGCCGGTCGCATTCAGATATCCAGTTGTGTCCATTACTGGCGCAGTCCAAGTAGCAACCTCGACCGGAATCTGATGCTCAGCAACGGTCAGCCGCTGGCCTGATGAACCACTGGGAATATCCACCGGTTGCGGCAGCCAGTAGCTTTGCGTAAACGCGCTCTGACGCTCAACAACAGCCGGGCTCACCATTAGCGACTCTGCCTGCATATCGGCCATCGACGCTGATGACTTTGAGCGATAGACCTGAGGCGGCTCAGGGCTGACAACCCAGGAATAGAGCGGCGGCATCGCAGTTCCCCGCCGGGCGTTTGCGGTTGCAAGACGAAGCTCTACACCCGACCAATCGGTTCCGGTTGTTTGCTGCACAACAGCAAGGTGTTCAAGCGTTACCTCACCACCAGACTCACCCTCCAGTTCCGTTTTCAGGCGGGCATTGTATTCGCTCCTCCAGCTGGCTTCCGTGGTCTGGAACCTGAGCTTTACCTGCAACTCACCGGTCTCCGGCGCCTGATAGCGCACCAGCACTTTCTTGGTTGCCTTCGCACCCTGTTTAACCTGAGCCAACTCCCGCATTAAACGATCTCGCAAGGCAATATCGTCAGTCATCTTCGCCCGAATGGCCCGTATCTCCGACAGCGCGCTCTGTGTTGTGTCCTTCAACGCGGCAGCCATATCATTCAGTTCTGAAGCCGACAATTCGTGGGGCGACTCAGCCGCCTTGCTCATGAGAGTAACCTGCTGGTTCCAGGCCCGGATCGAATCCTCCTGTTCCTGAATTCGTAATGTAACCGTAGCCAGCTCATCGCGGATCCGCCGGGTTTCTCCCGCCACAAATTCGGCCTGTTCAACGCGACTGACCTGAACCTGCCGGACCTGTGATCCCGCAATACCTTCAAGCACCACCTGGAGACTCTGATCCTGAAGGCTGACCGGCAACCCGCCGATCTCCAAGGTTCCTGCGCCGGAACCTACCTGCTCAATCTCCTCCCAGGTAAGTTCAGCGTGTGAAGGGTATAACGTTGCCTTTGTGATCTCCGCCTGAGCCATAAACGGTGTCGTCGCAATGGCAATCGCCAGCAGGCTGTGCTTCATCATTTCAAGAGTCCTTTTAGTCACGGCTGATTCAATTCAAAGAGTGTTACTCGCCCGGCTCCGGCACATCCTGTTCGCTCGCACCCTGGTCCCTTGCGATTTCCCGGGCACGGCCGCTGTCATCATTATCGGGTCTCAGTGGCTCTTGATCTTGTCCGCGGGCCGGAGCAACCACCACACGGGTCAGCAACGGAAAATGATCTGATCCTATCGAGGGTAACCGGGAAATGGACGCAAGCGTAAAGTGGTGGCTGTGGAACAGGTGATCAAGTGGCCATCGTAGCAATCGGTAGTCCGCATGAAACGTGCTGTAAAACCCTCGCCCTACCCGTGGATCAAGCAACCCGCTGACTTTACGGAACAGGCGCGTAGTCGGCGACCAGGCTACGTCGTTCAAGTCGCCGGTTACAATTACAGGTTCGTCACTGTCAGCAACGCTGCGCCCAACAATCACTAGCTCTGCATCCCGTTCTGCGGATTCGTCGTTTTCCGTAGGGCTGGGCGGTGCAGGATGTACAAAATGAATTCTTACCCTGTCACCGGATCGCAACTCGACCAGAGCGTGCATGGAGGGCACCTGGTCCTCGATCAGAAAACAAACCTGAGACTCATGAAGCGGTAGCCTGGAAAACACGTGCATACCATAGAGGTTATCCAACGGGCACTTAATGGTATAAGGCATCTTGCTTTCCAGAACCGCCAGTTGGTCTTGCCACCACTGATCCGACTCCAGCGTTACCAGAACATCAGGTTGGTGCTGTTCAACGAGTGCGATCAACGCCTCTGCGTTGCGGTTATGCGTGAGCACATTGGACGTGAGTATCGCCAAAGTCCTTTCTGGGCTTGCGGCCCGCGCGTCTTTAACTTCCTTGGGCCAAAGCGCTGTATAGGGCAAAATCCACCAGAGCTGTGCTGCCAGCGACAGCCCTGCCACAAGAACCAGCACCCAACTTACAGGCCGAGCCATATCCAGAAGCAGCAATTGGGCAACCACCAGCAGCGCAGCCAGAACCGCCAGCTGCAGGCGTGGAAAATCGAAGCTCCGAACACTCCAGTGGGTGTTCCGCCAAAGAGGCAAAAAGGTCGCTACGGCGACGGCAACAGTAAAGACGAGCAACGTAAGTAACATCTGTGGCCTGGCGTGTCCTGACACAAGGAAAAGTAGTACAACCGCCGAGTGGCGATCATGGTTTTTTGCAATCTGCGTGCCGCACGAGTTACAAGCCTGTGCTTCACGATTAAAAACCATATGCCGGCGTCAGGCATAAGTCCAGCCATCACGTTTGAGCTGTTCTGCCTATTCCGGATCGTTGGTGATGCCTTCGAGGTGGCAGGTACGCCCGATCAACGGAGTGTAACCCCGAGAGTCATTGCTGCAGACCCCTGAATGCACCTTTCACATGGAGTGCCAGCGCATCATTGAGTGGGTTAGAGCCCCGACGGACAAGTGCTAACTGATAGGAGCCGATCTCGGGCAAATCCTGGCTTGCAACCTCCTTCAGCGGCGGGCGCACCAGACTCTTCGGGAACGGCGCAACGGCGAGATCCGCAAGCATAGCTGCCTCTTGGCCAGAACAATGCTCGCAGGTGTAGGCAATCCGGTACGGCTTGCCGGCTCTATCAAGCGCCCGCAACGTCATTCGCCGCCAGGAACAGCCTTCGTGGGCCACCGCAATCGGCAGAGGCGTTCGCAGGAATGCCGACGCCCCTTCCCCACCTGCCCAGACCAAGGGCTCTTCATGCACAACTTCGCCTCGGATATCCCGGACCTGATCTGCAACGGTAACCAACGCCATATCCAGCTCTCCGGCATCCAGCCGGGCCAGATTCTGCTTACTCGAACCAACCACAACGTTCACCAGCACCGCCGGGTAAGAGCGCGCGAACTGAGCAAGCACCTCGGGCAGGATTCGGGTGCCGACATCGTCTGATGTTCCAATACCGACCTTGCCCTCCAGCGTCGGCGAGAGAAAATACTGCACCGCCTCCTCATTTAACCTCAGCAATCGGCGACTATAATCCAGAAGCGCCTCGCCTTCTGCTGTCAGCCGTACCTGTCGCGGTTCACGAATGAACAGACATTTGCCAAGGTTCTGTTCCAGCTGTTTGATCTGCATGCTTAGGGCCGAAGGCGTTCGATGCACCACTTTGGCAGCACCCGTAAAGGTGCCGCACTCAGAAATAGCAACGAAAGTTCTGAGCACATCATTGTCGAGCAACGGTATTGCCATTTGATCACGCCTCACTCACGAATATTCAGAATATTGACTTAAGCATAATTGAACGCAGAGTTAAATTCTTTTTGTTTGATTGAATGCAGATGGAACTCCATCCTGTTACCACAGCGCACCGGCTGGGCAGTTTTGGCGCAATCGAGTGCTTACAAATCAGAAGGGTATGACGACAGGTGGAGACAATGCTGGAAATCAGAAGGAATGATCAAGTAACCGGGCAGCGGGCCTTCTCCTGGATGGAGAATTATTCCAGACGCCAGCAGTTTCGGCGTATGGCCCGCTCACTCCTGGCTGAGAAAGATAACGTTCTTTCAGACCTGGGTTACGAACGCAGAGTCCTCTTCTTTGCGTTGAACCTGCCAATGCGCAGTGATGCTGCGAAGTATCTTGCGCAGCACCGCAGAGCGTGATCTCGCAACTCAGTGGGAACCCTGGTTGACCCGACGTGAGACTGCTTCTGCAGTCTCGACACGCTCCGAATAGCGATCTGTGAGATAACCGGAGCGCCCCCGGGTGAGCCAGGTAAACTTCACCAGCTCTTCGCACACATCCACTATGCGAAAATAAAGCGATGAGGGTTTCATCCAGCCTCGTTGATTATCCTATGGGTGGTAGTTAAAAAACGACATCCTATCACCCTGCTTTAGCCTGCTCCCGGAAAAGAGCTTTACCAAGATTCTCGAAATATCTCCGAAAAGCATCATTGATATCCTGCCGTTGCCTGCCTTTTGGGTAGAGCCCAGCCTTCGCCTCTTCAGAATGAGCAGTGCCACGCACCAGAAAACTATTGCGGGGCTTGCTGTCTTCTACAAACGCCTCAAAAGCCCGGGCACAAAGTTCTTCGGGTTGAGCGTAATACAGCACATCACGTTGCTGATCCGCCAGTTGTGAGCAGCGAAACAGGTCACTGGGCTGAGTGCCATCTTCATTCAGCAGGATGGTTCGGAAGCAGTTGCTCAGCTGCTCATTGAGCGGGTGCTCTTTCTGATCTGCGCTATCCAGCCAGGCAACGGAGGCAAAACCATGCTTGCCAGAGTTACGAAATGCTTTGCTTCCCATGTAGTGATCGAAGGCATGGAACCATTCGTGGGCAAGACTTCCCGCCCCGGCATTCTTCGCCAGAGCCAGCTGTCGGGTAGCGGGAATATAATGTGCGGCTACCCCCGGCCGTCCACCAATACCGTACTGAAGGCCCAGCGAGCCTCGCAGGGAAACAAGCGCTTCAGGGCCCTGAAGAATGATCAACAAATCGGTCAACGCCCGATAGAACCGACCAGCCGCCCTGTCACGCTCGTCAGGGGTTACCCAGCGCCCGACGTCAATGCTCCGAAAATCGAACCGGCGCCTCACGGTGACAAACGACACGGGTGACTGTGTTGTCATGAACTTCCCCCACACCTAAAAACTGTATTTATATACAGTATTTTGATTGCCAGCACATGGAGAGTCAATACAAGCCAGCTGGATTGCTAAAAGAAAGCGGCGAACGATTGATTTTGATCGGCATGACGTGCGGGTTCGAGGAGACCGTGAATCAATCCGGCCGCGCAACAGCGTCGATGCGCTCCAGCCAAGTCTTCTTTTGGTCCTCCGGGAGAAACGAGGCGGTAATAGAGTTTCGGGCCAACGCACGGATGTCGTCATAATCCAGTGACAACGCCTCAGCCACGGCACGGTAGTTGGCGCCCACGTATCCTCCAAAATAGGCTGGGTCATCGGAGTTGATGGTGATCACCAGCCCCATGTCCATCAGGCGCTTCAGATTGTGAGACTCCATCCTGTCAAAGACCGCAAGTTTAGTATTGGAAAGCGGGCAGACGGTAAGCGGAATTTTTTCCGAGGCCAAACGGCGGCACAGATCCCTCGATATGCAAGTGCAATTCGGCTTTGGGCAGTGCGCGAATATACGCTGCCATCGGGGTTTCAGTACCTATGATTTCGCTCAATGCTTGCCCTTCCATTACGGGTTGAGAAACAAGTGTCTCGCCTTGTTAGTTCGTGGATTTACCAAGTGACGACGCGCCCGTTCGCCTGATGCGCATGGCAGATCAGCGACTCTACAACGACAAACGGAGCCGAAAAGCCACACCTCAGTAGCAGGAATTTGGCTCAGAATCCGGATTGATATCACCGCTGACCTCTTCGGGGTCGATGCCATGGTGAGCCAGCACTTCCCGAACAAATTTCACCTGTGCCTGAACCTTGTCTGTATCGTCACCGTACTCGAAGCGGTTTATCTCCATTGGGTGTGGCATAAACGTGAAAGCAACTTTAAGCGCTTGCAGAGTGTCTTCGTCGGCCATGCTTGGGCTCCCGTCATTGAATAGTCGCAAAACAAAGTTACGATGTAGATCGTATCGACGATATCTTGATGGCGCATCAAACGAAAGGACAGCAACTATGAAAAATCGCAACGCAGCCGGGCTTGTTATCGGGTGATGTCGGCGCTGTTTGAGTCGGCGGAATCTGATGGTGCGGATATTGCGATGACGAAGCTCGCCCTGATAACCAGTGCGTCGGACGTCGCAGAAAAGATCTACCGGGCTGCAGAAGCGGCGCGTCCCAGGCCGCGATATTTAGTTACGCCGCAGACCTACATTGCCGCATTCATCACCCGATTTATGCCCACTCTATCCAGCGGAGACTATTGAGGTAGTTTTGCTCACTTGTTCGATGACAGTGGCTACGCCGGGCTCAGCCGGCACGCTGCATACTTGAATTCCGGAATCTTCCCGTACGGGTCCAGCGCCGGGTTGGTGAGCAGGTTGGCCGCCGCCTCCGCAAAGGCGAAGGGTATGAACACCATTCCATCGGGCATGGCCTGGTCCGCCCGCGCTGTCAGGGTAATGCTGCCACGCCGGGTCGCAACCAAAAGAGCATCACCTGGCGCAACACCCAGCCTATCCAGCTCGGCTGGTGCCAGATAGGCAGCCGCTTCGGGCTCGCGCTCATCCAGTACCCGGCTACGACGGGTCATGGCACCGGTGTGCCAGTGCTCAAGCAATCGCCCGGTCGTCAGCACAATGGGATAAGCCTCATCCACCGGCTCGTCTGGCGGCAGCGGCTGAGTCGGCGATAACTTTGCCCGGCCCCCGGCGCGGGGGAAGGCATCAGAGAAGACAACATCCTGCCCTGGCGCGTCGTCGGCCGGACATGGATAGGTCACAGAACCTTCGCGTTCCAGGCGGGACCAGGAGATATGATCGAGTGAGTGCATGCCCTGTTTCATCTCAGCGAACACTTGCTCGGGGCCGGCGTAGTTCCAACCCAGTCCGAAACGCTGGGCCATTTCCTGAATAATCCACCAGTCGGCCTTTGCCTCTCCCGGCGGCGGCAGCGCGGCACGGCCCATTTGCACCTGCCGGTTGGTGTTGGTGACGGTGCCTGACTTTTCCGACCAGGCCGTCGCAGGCAGGATGACGTCGGCAAACTGGGCGGTCTCCGTGACGAACAGGTCCTGCACCACCAGGTGCTCAAGGGCAGCAAGCGCGGCCCGGGCGTGTGTCAGATCCGGGTCGGACATCGCGGGGTTTTCGCCGAGGATGTACATGCCCTTGATCGTCCCCGCCGCGATGGCGTCCATAATCTCCACAACGGTCAGCCCCGGCTCCGGATCCAGTTCGGTATTCCAGAGTTCTTCGAATGCGGCTCGCAGCTGGGCGTCTCCTACCGGTTGGTAGTCCGGCAATACCATGGGGATCAGGCCGGCGTCGGAGGCGCCCTGAACATTGTTCTGGCCACGTAACGGGTGCAGTCCGGTGCCTGGCCGGCCCGTGTGGCCGCAGGTCAGGGCCATGGAGATCAGGCAACGGGCGTTGTCGGTACCGTGTACGTGCTGGGATATGCCCATGCCCCAGAAGATCATCGCCCGTTCGGCGCCGGCGTAAGCCCGGGCCACTTCACGAATGGCTTCTGGCTCAACGCCACAGATCGGGCTCATGGCCTCTGGCGTCATATCCGCAACACTGGCTGCCAGCGCCTCGAAGCCCTCGGTATGGGCATCAATATAGGCCTTGTCAAAGAGCCCTTCGCTGATGATCACATTGAGCATGGCGTTGAAGAGCGACACGTCGCCACCCGGCGAGAAGCGAAGGCTGCGCCAGGCATAGGCGTCCAGGGCCTGGCCCCGGGGGTCGATGATGATCAGCTTGGTGCCGTTTCGCGCCGCCTGTTTGAAGTAGGTGGCGGCGACCGGATGGTTCACGGCCGGGTTGCAGCCGGTGAGGATCACCACATCCGACTGAAGCGCCTGCATGAAGGAGGCAGTCACGGCGCCGGAGCCCAGGCATTCCATCAGCGCTGCCACAGAGCTAGCATGGCAAAGCCGGGTGCAGTGGTCCACGTGGTTGGAGCCGAAACCGGTGCGTACCAGTTTCTGGAACAGCCAGGCCTCTTCGTTGGAGCACTTGGCGCTGCCGAAGCCGGCCAATGCACTCGGACCGTGCTTCCCTTTGAGTTCAGTTAGCCCGGTTGCAGCGAATTCCAGTGCTTCTTCCCAATCCGCCTCGCGAAAATGAGTTAATGGATTGGCCGGGTCAAATACGGGATCTATGCCTTTGGGCACGCCCTCCCGGCGGATCAGCGGACGGGTAAGCCGCGCCGGATGCGAGGGGTAATCGAAGCCAAAGCGGCCCTTCACACAAAGCCGGCCCTGGTTGGACGGCCCGTCCCTGCCCTCGACAAAGAGGATGCGCCCTCGTTGTTCGTTTGCCTCGGAAGGCTCGTCTTTGACGTGATAAGTCAGCTGACAGCCCACCCCGCAATAAGGGCAAACAGAGTCGACGGTGCGATCGGCCACGGCAGAGTCTCCGCGGCCCTGGCTATCGATCAGGGTGGCGGGCATCAATGCCCCAGTCGGGCAGGCCTGCAAGCATTCGCCGCAGGCAACACAAGTGCTGTCTCCCATCGGGTCATCGAAGTCGAAGACGACCTTGGACACAGCGCCACGGTGTGCCAGACCAATCACGTCATTGCCCTGCACCTCGCGGCAGGCGCGCTCACACAAACCGCAGGTGATACAGGCGTCCAGATTGACGCTCATAGCAGAATGGGTAGCGTCATGGCCCTCGGCGTGGGGCAGCGCATCAGACCGCGCGGTGACATGGTGGACCGTTGGCTCTTCCCGATCTGAACGAGCCGGAAGGCGCTGGCGCAGATCACCAACATCGATGGCCAATCGGTCCGCCGTATCCCACAGATGGCTCGAGCGATCGGGACTTTCTGCTCGCTCAGGCTGGTCCGCCAACAGCAATTCCAGCACCGCTTTTCGGGCTGCCTGGGCACGGTCGGAGCCGGCACTGCGCACAACCATGCCGGGCGCCGCTTCGCGAATACAACTTGCGGCGAGCACCCGCTCACCTTCCACTTCCACCATGCAGGCGCGGCAATTGCCATCAGCCCGGTAACCGGGCACGTCTTTAAAGCAGAGGTGCGGAATGGTTTCGCCCGCGCGCTTGGCTACCTGCCACAGGGTTTCGCCGGGGTGGGCCTGAACCTCAACGTCGTCCAGAGTCAGGGTGAAACTTGTGCTGGCATTGTTCATGGCTGCCTCCCTACCCTTTGGCGATCAGATTTTGGCTGGCAAGCTCGCTGCGAAAATCCCGCAGCAGACTCAGCACCGGATTGGGTGCGGCCTGGCCCAAGCCGCAGATGGAGGCATCCGCCATCACCCGGGCCAGCTGCTGGAGCGTTCCCTCATCCCAGGTGTCGCGCTCCAGCAACGTCAGCATTTTCTCGGTGCCCACACGGCAAGGGGTGCACTGCCCGCAGGACTCATCCGCAAAGAAGCTCAAAAGGTTGGCGGCCGCGGCTTTCAAATCGTCCTGATCCGACAGAACGATCACCGCAGCAGAGCCGATAAAACAGCCGTGCTCCTGCAGGGTGTCGAAGTCCAGTGGGATGTCTGCTTTGCTGGCGGGCAGTATCCCGCCGGAGGCCCCACCGGGAAGATAGGCCAGCAGGCGATGCCCTTCGGCCATTCCGCCGCAGTATTCCTCAATCAACTCATTAAGGGTGATCCCCGCGGGGGCAAGGTGCACACCGGGCCGGGCCACCCGCCCGGACACCGAAAAGCTGCGAAGCCCCTTACGGCCATGCCGCCCCTGGCTGGCGAACCATTCGGCGCCCTGGGCGTGAATGCGCGGGATCCAGTAAACCGTCTCGACGTTGTTAACCAGGGTGGGCTGGCCAAACAGCCCTTTCTGGGCCACGAAAGGCGGGCGATGGCGTGGTTTGCCGGGCTTGCCCTCCAGGGACTCGATAAGGGCTGACTCCTCACCGCAGATATAGGCCCCAGCGCCACGGCGAAGGATGATAAAACCAGGCTCGACGATTTCGGCCGCTTCCAGCTCGGCCATGGCCTCGGCCAGCACTCCGTGCAGCCCTGGGTATTCGTCCCGCAGATAAATGTACAGTGCCTGCGCCTCGACAGCCCAGGCACTGACCAGAGCCCCCTCCAGGAAGCCATGGGGTTCACGTTCCAGGTAATAACGGTCCTTGAAGGTGCCCGGTTCGCCCTCGTCGGCGTTGATCACCGCGTAACGTGGTCCCGGCTCGGCACGCACTGCCTGCCATTTGCGGAAGGCCGGGAATCCAGCACCGCCGAGACCACGCAGGCCGGCGTGCTCGAGTTCCTTTGCCAGCGATTCGACGCTCACCCGGCCTTCACGGCAATCCACCAGCAACCGATAACCGCCCACAGAACGATAATCCGCCAAACGTTGCCAGGGGATCTCATCCGGCTGAACCTGCTCATTGGCGACCGCCGCACCCACATTCTGGGCATTGGCATGGCACACATGATGGTGGCCAACTTCCACCACCGGCGCTGTTTCACAACGCCCCATGCAGGGCGCTCGCAGTACCCGCACCCGGTCCGGATCAGCACCATCAGCCAGTGCCTGATGCAGCGCCTCTGCCCCGGCCAACTGGCAGGAGAGCGAGTCACACACCCGCAGGGTCAACGCAGGCGGTGGCGCTTGTTCGTCATGAATAACGTCAAAATGGGCGTAAAAGGTGGCCGTTTCGTAAATGGCGGCCATGGGCAGATTCATGAAAGAAGCGAGGGCCCGTAGACGGGGCATGGAGAGGTAACCGTGCGTATCTTGCAGTACATGCAAGTGCTCGATCAGACGATCGCGGTGTCGCAACGGCGAGTCGATGCGTTCGTCACCGATCAGGTCCCGCAGCTCCGACAATACAGCCGGCTCCAGTTGACGGCCACGAAGGGCAGATCGCCGGCGTTTGACCACTTGTTCGTCTGTGCTCATTGTTTTTTTTCCAGGCCCCGAGGTACCTAAGACAGCCTTGCTGGCTGGCCTGACTACTTATTAATCATTGAAGCATATCCGGCCGCGTCGGCGCCAGATGATCGCCACATCCGGCTGATGTTGCAAGAGTTTCAATGTCCGCATGACGGTGTAAAGCCAAAGGTGTCGTCGTAATTCAGCGTGCTATTATTGCGACCTATAATTTACGAAAAACTCCTGGCTGAGTTCAGGTGATGCTGCTGTGCTCTATACTCATCATTCTCAATAATCTGGAAAAACACGCACTATGTTTAACCGCAAAATCTCCTGGTTTGCCACTGCCGCTGCGTTTCTCATGCTGGCCGGCTGCGCAACAATGAATGAGCAGGAATGTCGCGTCGCAGACTGGCACGCCGTGGGTTATCAGCACGGTGCAAACGGCCAGGGCACGCAAAGCTTCAGCGAATACCAGTCAGATTGTGCTGATCACAACATCCGCGCGGATT
This sequence comes from Marinobacter antarcticus, assembly GCF_900142385.1. Classification (NCBI taxonomy): domain Bacteria; kingdom Pseudomonadati; phylum Pseudomonadota; class Gammaproteobacteria; order Pseudomonadales; family Marinobacteraceae; genus Marinobacter; species Marinobacter antarcticus. The sequence goes on along the minus strand of NZ_FRAQ01000002.1, from coordinate 388,229 downwards.
TCCAGGCGTTCAAAGAAGGACATAAGTCAGGATTATATGACTTTTGCGTGTTTGAACGCGGTAAAAACCTGGGACAGAAAGGCGCAAGCTACAACGCCAACTGCCCTGCCGCACGATACCCGGATTTCAAGGCCGGCTATGACATGGGAGTTGCGGGATTCTGCACCTTCAAAAACGGCCTTGAATCCGGCGAAGCAGGAGGCAAGCTCAGCCCTACATGCTCAGAATTTCCCGGTTATGCAGAAGGCTATCAAGAAGGCTACGCCCGGCATGAATTAGTATCAGCCATTAGCCGTGTTGAAGATCAGCTAACGGCCACAGAGCAAAAGATCGTCAAAAAGCGGCAATTCATTGAAGATTCCGAGGCGCTCATCGTCAGTGATGGCACCACGTCAAAACAGCGCGCCGATGCGCTTGAAGACATTAACGTCCATCGGGAAGAGATTTCCCGCCTGAAACACCAACGATTCATCCTGGATGATGAGCGCAGTGAATTAATCCATACACTGGAGACGCGCTAGCTCAAGAACGTCAGCCCACGCGCTGGCGAAGGGACTTCTTCACCCGCCGGGCCTGGCTCAGTTCATCCTTCAAGTAAGCCCCAATGGCCCTGAAAATGCCCAGACCCGGATCAGCTTTCTCGTCATCCGCCAGCCGGAATATCTGCTGGTAGTACCAGGCCTGGCCGCCCAGCACGTTTATTATTTTAAGTGGCATCAGCGGACTGGCCGGAGAGAAAAACCCCCGCTGGGCAAGCTTGACGTGATCTTCGTGGCAAACGGTCTTATCGATACGCCCCTCAAGCAGATCCCTGGGCGTATCGGGATCCGTGCAGAGCGGTCGGCCAAGGCCAATCACGTCGGTTTCGCCGCTGGCAATCACCTCTTCCATAAAAGCACGCGTCCGGAATCCACCGGTAACCATTAGCGGGCAATCGCACACCTCACGAATCTTCTGGGCATAATCCAGAAAATAAGCCTCCCGCTTGCGGGTGCTTTGCCGCATGGCCGGCCCCTCGCTCGCCGTTTCCGCATCGCCACTGTACCCGAGCAGTCGCGGCTGTTCGTAGGTGCCGCCGGATACCTCCAGCAGATCAATACCTTCCTCATTGAGCCAGCGCACCACGCTCACAGACTCATCGAGCGTAAACCCGCCCTTGCGGAAATCGTCGGAATTCAGCTTTACCGCCACCGGAAACTCCGGCCCCACAGCGGCGCGCGTCGCCCGCACCACCTCGAGCAGAAAACGGGCGCGATTTTCCAGTGCTCCACCCCAGCGATCCGTCCGCTGATTGGTGACCGGAGAGAGAAAAGAGGACAACAAATACCCATGAGCGCCATGCACCTGAACGCCGGTGAAACCCGCCTCTTTGGCAATACGCGCCACGTTGGCAAAGCGCTGGATAAAGTCCAGGATCTCCGGCTCCGTGAGGGCCCGCGGGCGGGCATAGTTGCCCATCAGCGATAGCTGCACCGCCGACGGCCCCATTGGGCGCGTGGTAACGTAACGCGGCGACTGCCGACCGGCATGGGAAATCTGCATCCACAAATGGTTGCCGTTGCGAGTGCCCGCTTCAGCCCAGGCACGCAATTGCGCCATACCCTCCGGCTCGCCCTTCACTTTTGTTAAATCTGGCGCCGGATCAATCGCCACGTTACCCGGCCGTTCCAGCACCCGGTGATCAATCATCACGTTGCCGGTAATCAACAGCCCTGCTCCACCATCGGACCAGCGCCGATAGAGCGTTTCATGACGGCTGGTGGCGTGGAGCTGATCGTCTGCCAGCCCCTCGGTCATGGCAGCCTTGGCAAGTCGGTTAGGCAGGACTGCTCCGCAGGGGAGTTTCAGGGGTTGGGCTAGGGGCGATTCGGGCATGGCATCATCCTGATGATTTGAATTCGTTGATTCTTAAATCATGATTCGAGGTTTCACTGCACCTGTTCTATGGGAATCAACACTTCGTTCCGCCTCATAAACCATGGCATGAACGGCGCGTTATAACGCGCCCAGACCGGCGCTCCAGTCGCGGTGTACCCCTTTTGATCAATCCAGTTTTCCAGCCTGGACTTGTTCTTTTGGTAGCCTGATTCACTCCAAAACCCGGAGTACCGTATGGCTGCCAGAGTCTGCTCCGGCACAGAACGTAAAGCGATCCGTTCGTCGTTGGGTTTCGGTATGCTGTCCATCGTAAATGATCCCGGCATCATAAAACTGACTACCCATTTACCATCAACCTGGGTCTGCCCTACCGGCGCCGTCATATCGATATCCTGACCCTCAGCCACCTGGCCAACGGGCGCAGTCATGGCGATTTCCTGCTGGGATTGGTTATTGCCGGAAATGTATTTAAACAAACGACCAAAAGCTTCACTGCCCGCGTCTTCAAATTCTGAGTCAACGACGGTCTCTGCAACAATCTGCGGCTCATAATGACGCACCTCCAGATTTTCTTCCTTCAGGAGTACTGTGTATTCCGCTTCTTCTGTCGCCATGGTGGTTGCCGATATGAACATTGAACCCAGTGCGATAACTAACGCTGCCTTCCTCGAAAGCGCCTCAGCAAGCACGGTCATAAGCCACTCCAGTAATATGCTTTGTCAGGGATAATCTACCCCTACGCTACCACGGACATCGCTAAAAAGAGGACAAACCACGATTGGTTGCATCAATAGCGCCGGCCAGATATCCCGTAAACTCACGTGACCACTCACTTCCGATTCCGGTTAATCGGCTAGCCCATTCGCCTGAGCCCGGTGACAAGGCAGGCCTAGGGTGATCGCCAGAGGATCTTTCATCTGACTCGGTGGCTGTGTAAATCTCTTTAGCCCAGTCTTTGATAAATTCTGCCTCTGGATTCTCCGCTTGCGAACCAAAAAGTCGCACAAACTGTGTGCGACAAGCAGTCATAAGCTCTTCCTCAGAAACACTACGGCGCACGTCAGCAGGCACACCCAGGAAACCAAACAAGGCTGCCTTCCCCTCCGGAATAGAGGCATCGTGGATTTCAACCATTGGCCCAAGTGCACTTCGAGCCTCCCCGGATAATCCCTGATCTCGCCAGAAAGGCCGATCAAACACGGCAATATATTTTGCGTGAGGGGCCATCCAGGTATCGGTCTCTCGCCACTGTCTTGCAAGCTTGTCAGGCAAGGCCGGCGAAAACGTAAGCTGAGACTCAACTAATCGGGGCGGCATGGCCAACAACACATGTTCTGCAAAGTGGCTAAAGGTTTCTCCATTCGCATTTTCGCTCACTAGCTCAACATGTGGTTCTGAAATGCGCAGGTGACGAACCGCCTGGCCCGTCACAACCCGCGCTGAATCAATCCGCCGGTATAACACATCAATCAACGAATACATACCACCGGCGATTCGCATAGATGGCGGGGAATTGATGTACCCACGTGTTCTCTCTGGCGGCTGATTCGATGAACGCTCCAGAAGCATATCGCCGGTTTCAAATTGCTGGAAGGTCTCTAGTTCGAGTTCATCTACCAGTCGCGCCATATCGGTCTGGAATGCGGGCCAGAACCAGGCGGGCCCGAGATCGAAGCCCTCAGTTCCTGATCCATTAAATTTACCATCACAGTGGATCGTAGAAGCAATACGCCCACCAAGAATCTCCCTGGCCTCTAGAATGACATAGTCTTTGATGCCCTTCTTCTCAAGAGAATAAGCGGCGTATAAACCCGCCAGGCCGGCGCCAACAATGGCGATGCGCACGTTTTGCATGAATGAACTTCCTGTGATGATCGTGTTGCTTTGATAATTCTCCGTTCTAACCGCCCAACCATTCTGCCAGCTGAAGATTGGTTTTCAGTCTCAACCTCTGCTGAAGCATTCCCTCAAAAACGCCTTCCACGGTTCGTTCCTGCCCTAGCAATGGTAGCGAGGCCTCAGCCTCTGAGAAGAACTGCTCCTCACGAGACGTACCCATTATGGCCTGCTCCCACCAATTCACTACTCGGGAGTGCGCCTCTTTGAGGAGCAAGTCCCCGGGAAGCTTTTCGGATTTCGAAGCGCCAGGTCGTGAAATGTATGGGATTCTTGAGAATGGTTGAGCAAGCATCCCGGATAGCGCACAGGACTTCCAGTGCAACATCAGCGGACAGTGACATACACACTCTGAAATCCAGAGGCGTGAAACTTTGCAGCTTGAAGAAATCCTCCGTGGCAAAGCCATAGCCACGGCCACCTGGCGCTTGCCTCAGTTGATGGCGGAGAACCAGAGGGTGATAAAGCATAATCCAGAACAGGCCGACTGCACCAAGCGGAATATCCACCCAGTCATCAGTGCGCTTAAGCGCCAAGCCGGGCGCACCGTCAGCAATCCGGACAAGGGTTCGCAGCAAGCCCAGCTTGTAAGTTGACGACTTATTATCATTTACGATGATGTGGCGGACGGTCGGCAATGCCCCTGTGCCATCGTCCGCCAATCGAAAAGCCAGAGTCTCCCAGGAAACCTCATTCCTCTGGAGCTCATCCTTCTTGCGCCCGACCGGCAACGGGAGCGGTATCAGTGCCCGACGTTTGGCAAAAGCCTCCAGCTCTCCCCTACTGACATCGTAAAAAACTCGTTCGCGATCACCGGGCCCATGCCGAAGCGTAATCACCAGCATTCCACCGGGTGCCAAAAGCTCAGTCAGGATTCGAAAAGCACGTTCACGATCAGATAGTGGGATATGCATCCAGACAGCGGAAACAAGAATCAGATCGAAGCGATAGCTCAGCTTCCGGATCTTACCAAGGTCGGGCAATTGGTCGTCTACCCAGTGAATGCTTTGATTGCTAGTAGCACCCTGCCCCAACTCTCGCAAGCCAGCTGCGGGCTCTACCGCGACAACATCCCAGCCTCGTACTGCAAGGGCACTGGAGTCGCGACCGCTGCCTGCGCCGACATCCAGAGCAAGGCCTGATTTATCGCCAAGGAAAGAAACCCAGTCTTGATGAACCTGTTCGAAGGTAAGCGACTGGTACTGGTCATAGAAAGCTTTAGCCTTCTGGCTGTATACGTCAGTCACGAGTATCTGTTCAACCAGGGGATAAAGGCATCAACTCATAGAGTTCGTAAATTGTCGATTAGCTTATCAAGGAAAGCGCACTCGGATGAAACTCTGGCCTGAATTCACCTAACTGAAGGTGTATTTTCATTAAGTCAGAGGGGAGCAGGTCAATCAGTCCAAGTTCGGCACCCCGGCTGAAGGTGCCAGCCCGGAGCTGTTCGTCGACTTCTAGGGAGGCGCCGGGGAAAAGCACCGACAGGTAATGGTTTAGGTGCTTCTGCAGCGGTGCCTGCAGTCGCAGAAAGTCAGTGATAGCTTGAATGCTGGTCTCAGTACCCGGGATATCGCTCCCAGAACTCTTCGTTGTCCACGCAGCTCTTCCAGAACTGACAAGTCCAAAGATCAGAGGCCATAACCTCGATAACATCGCGCAATTCCAACGGATCCAGCCAGCGCTCAGGAATGACGCGGGTACCCTGCATTGCGCCCAGAATATTGCCGGTGATAGCGCCAGTAGAATCCGAATCGCCATCGTGATTAACGGCCAGAATAATGGCTTGCTCAAAGCTCTCTGCAACCAGTGCGCAGTACAACGAAACAGCCAGGGCTTCCTCGGCTACCCAGCCCTCCCCCAACAATCTTATGGCTTCGGGATGAGAGATGCCCGCTGTGCTGAGCCGAACTGCGTTATCGATTGCTTGCAGAGCTTCTTCATGCCCGCGGTGCAACACCAGCAGTGCCCTGACGTGATCAAGAGCTTCCATCAGGGTGGCACCATCTGCCAGCGCGAATATCAGCACCGCAAGCACACCACCGGTAAGGTATCCGCTCGGATGGCCATGGGTGAGCGCGGCGATATCTGCGCCCATCTCAAAGACTTTTGCTGTGTCGGACTTTCCCCAGAAGTGCCAGCAGAACAAACCTACGGGCGCAACCCTCATGACACCGCCACACCCTTTGCTGTCGTTTGCGGCAGGCTCCCCAGCCTGTGCCATATCCCGCAGCGCACTTAGGCACGTCATCCCCGGGGCACGCTGATGGTGCAACTCCCTGTGCTGATGCAACCAGCCATCCATAGGCGTCGGCACGCGCTGATTTTGCTCACCCTGGGTAGCCAGCCAGCGAATGTAGGCGTGAGCAACGGTGTTCGTATAGCTCGTGATGCCCTTGTCAAGCCCACGCATCTGACCCCTCAGCAAGCCTTCGGCTGTGTACAGGGTCATTTGGGTATCATCGGTGATCCTGCCCCTGCCTCCGTATGCATAGACATAGTCCGTAATGCCTTTTTCACCGAACTGCTGAAGGATCTGGGAGCGGGATAGGAATTCCACAGCTCCGCCTAAAGCATCGCCTACTGCACCTCCCAACAGGCAGCCGAGAAAGCGTTCTCTGGTAATACTCTTTGGTTCAGTGGTTGAAGTCCAAGGCTGAGAATCATCTTCCATTGTTTCACCGCTACAGAGAGTTAGTGCTTAGGGTTCGTAATCAGGTGCCAGGCTGTAGAAAAGGCCGATTTCCTGCGCTACAGATCCGACATTACGCGGTTGAGAGTTCGCCAGTGGCCGATATTAAGCTTGATTGCTGGTCGCTACCAATTTATTCCATATGTTGCGCTGACGAATATAATCGGCAACCATCACCTAACACTTGAGCTAACGGCATACCTTCTAAATGATGACTTCCAAAGAGTGTCCCTTCTGCAACTTGCCAAGTGAGCGCATTATTCATGAAAGCATTGACGGCTTTGTGATTAGGGACGGATACCCAATCTCGCCCGGACACACGTTAATAATTCCAAAAGAGCATTACTCCGATTTCTTCTGCATGCCAGGAAATATTCGACAGGATCTAATGTCCTTGATCGATACTGCAAAAACCAGACTGGATGTTGAACTGGAACCAAACGGGTACAACGTTGGAATCAACAACGGACCAGCTGCGGGGCAAACCGTGCCTCACCTACATATTCACCTCATACCGAGATTCGAAGGTGACCAAAATGATCCTAGGGGCGGTGTACGTTGGATTTTTCCGGAAAGGGCTAGGTACTGGGTATGAATGATGCACTACCGAGCCACAACAAACTCAACGTTGGTTATCTTGCAGGCCTATTCAAAAACACCACTAATTCCTACAAGCTCCTTTTTTTTCTGGCCATGCTAGATGAACTCAAAACCCGTGCCGCAAATAATGACTGTAGCCGCGAGATCGGCATCCAAAACCTGACGGTAAATCTGCTCCAATTTGGCTGGTATCCGCATCGTTTTTTTAGTCTTTCCTTTGGTCTGCAGGACCAAATCGCTCAATCCCTCGATAAACTTGTGTTTCGCGCTGATGAACACGCAATAACTAACCCGACCACCAAGGCCCGACTGCGTTTATCGATAGAGGAACAGTTCCAAATGGTCGGGGGAGACTCTTTTTCACGCTACGTTCCTTTCAGGCTCCTCACGCCTTTTTTTAAGGAAGAACTGAAGGGAGTGCCTGACACAAAGAAGAATACTGTCATCACGCGGCTCGCGGGAGAAGCCTTTAACACCGACGCCCCTGCTTTATACCGTTTTGACAGTGACTGCTCGCAGATTGAGCTACACCCCGAATGGCATCGATACCTTTTGGTAAATTTTCCAATCGTCAAAAGCTGGGCTTTGTTTGAATGGGCAAATTACCTCCAGCGTCAGAATCCGCACACACCAGCAATACTCAGAAAAATCGAGCCGCCCAAGCAAAGGGCATCCCTCGCAAAGCAAACAAAATTCTGGAATCTCGTCGTTGAACAGCGCCCAATCCGATGCATTTATTCCAATGTTCATCTCAGTTCTGGCTCATTCGCTCTGGATCACTTCATTCCTTGGTCGTTCGTCTGTCACGATGAACTCTGGAACCTGATACCTGCCGATCCACGCGCCAATTCATCCAAGGGCCGGGCTATTCCCGAAGACAAGTTTTTGGATCCCTTTATTGATCAGCAAATTGAAGCACTGCAGGTACACCGAACCCGGAATAATAAAAATTGGTGTCAAGTCATCGAGCCATACCTGGAAGGACTGAACCTCAGTGAGAGTGAGCTAGCGACCCCTGGGAAAATTGGAGACGCATACGAAAAGAAGCTGAGACCACTGCTGGATTTGGCAAAAACTATTGGGTATTAATCTAACCAGCCCACCAAATGCAATCCAACCACGCGTTGTTACTGGTCCAGTCTCAGCCAAAAGATTATGGGCCTGTATGGATGTCATAAAGCAACTCGGTCACAGCACAAAACCTTGGCAAGATCCGAAAACCTGATTCCTTTTTGGCAATTCGGCTAGAGCAGAGATCATGAAAAAAATCGGCAAAAACATCGTAGCTAATCAATACATCCATCTATCTCTGCTGAATCAACTCAGTGAGAGCGACCAATTGGTGGTCAAGCAGGCCACCCTCCTCGCTGGCGTGCAGGAGGAGGAACAATTCAATGTAATAAAACTCTCAGACAACCGCGAAATTGTGACCTTGTTGGACTATCCAGATTTTTTTACTGAAGGATTTCCAATTTTGGCTCGCTATTGGACTGTAAACCTTGCGACAGAAACTTACCGGCACCGCACCTATGAGGACTCGCAAAACCCCCCAGTCCTTCATCGAAAAGAATTATTAATTTCCTCAAAGCAGGAGCAATATGAACAATTTTGTAAACTTACAGTCGATGCAGAAACCATTGGTTTATTTGATGATCCCAACCGTATAGGTTTTCTCCGTGCATGGGAGTCGTTACTTAAACTCAAAGGCTTTAGCGTTGTTGGCCACGACCTTGTACCTGTCGGAAACCTTGAGAAATTCGGTTCCAACGACGAAGAACCCATTTCATCTGAGTCCGGGATCGCCCGGCATTTAACTGCCCTAACTCGCTATAACCTCTCCGCACCGATGCAGACGCTAGCGCGTTTTGGTTATCTGGATGGCCGCAAGAGCGTTTTTGACTATGGCTGTGGTAAGGGAGGAGATCTTCAGGCTCTCCATGAGAATAATGTCGTTGCTTCAGGATGGGACCCCTATTACGCTGCGGACGATATAAAAAAACAGGCCGACATTGTGAACCTTGGCTTTGTTATTAACGTTATCGAAAGCCTAGACGAGCGTGTTGAGGCCATTCAAGGGGCTTACGAACTCGCCAACGAACTCATTGTAATCTCAGCTATGCTGGCAAACCCAGAGGCGGTGAAGGGCAGGCCCTATGGGGACGGTGTGTTGACCTCGAGGAACACCTTTCAGAAGTATTTTACTCAGGCAGAATTGAGCCACTTCATCTCAGAAACATTGCACGAAGAGTCTCTGCCCGTCGGACCAGGAATTTTCTACGTCTTCAAGGACAAAGATGCTGAGCAGCGTTTTGTGTATAGCCGGTTTGTAAAAAAACGGCCTCCAGCAATCCGCGTCAAACGCGCTCCCACCGAGAGACGAACCAAAGTTCGAGTAAACCGAGTTCAGGAAAAATATGAAAGGCATCAAGCTCTTTTGGAACCACTTTGGCATTTATGGCTCCAACTCGGTCGGAAACCCGAGCGTAACGAGGTAAATATTGAAGAAATTGGAGCCGCGCTGGGGTCACTCCCCGCAGCTCAGCGACTTATCATGGCCTATAAAGGTGAAGAGGGAGCTGAGCTTTTAAACGCCGCCGAAACCGCCCGAGTTAATGATCTTCGAGTCTACTTTGCAAATCTCCAGTTTGGAAAGCGCAGACCATTCAAACACATGGAACAGCGCCAAAAGAGCGACATCAAGCACTTTTTTGGTACCTTCAAGGCGGCGGTCCAGGAAGGAGAAAGGCTACTCTTTGAAACCACCCAAGTCGCAAACATCAATGCCGCCTGCCAAGAGGCAGCTGAACACGGCCTGGGATGGCTCGATGAAAGCCATTCATTACAGCTTCACACCAGCCTTGTAGAGCAGCTACCCGCTGTCCTGCGTTGCTATGTGAGTTGTGGAACACTGCTCTACGGTGATGTCTCCAGCGCCGACCTGATAAAAATACATATCCGATCAGGCAAACTGACCCTTATGACATTCGACAAATTTGATGAAAGCCCCCTCCCACGCCTACTCGAACGCGTCAAAATCAATCTTCGAAGTCAGCGGTTGGATTTTTTTGATTATGGGGAAATTTACATACCGCCTTATCTTTACCTAAAATCACGATTTATTAACGAAGAACACCCTTTTTTTGCGGAACAAGCATCTTTCGATGAAAAGCTTGAACAACTAAACCTTGCGGACCTTAGTGGATTCGGACCAAGTCCCGAAGAGCTCGAAGCCCTACTTGAGGAGCGAAGATACTGCATAAAAGGCTTTAACCTTGAGCGCAGCCAGACGATTCCCAACCTAGACGATGCCTGCGGGCTATTCCTAAAGTATAGGGATCTAATTGAATGCGGTGAAACGCAAGCAGAGACGAAGCTCCCGAATCTTCCCAAGCAGCCGGACAGCTACACAGCTCTACTCGAATTATCGACTCAACTGCTAGATCCAATTATCGATTACTTCGGTATGATTAAACTCACCTATGGATTTTGCTCCCCTGAGCTGGCACGGAAAATCCCAGGGCGAGTTGCGCCTAAACTCGATCAGCACGGAGCGCATGAGAGGAATCGGTTGGGACACTTCATATGTTCAAGAGGAGGAGCAGCAATCGATTTTTTAGTAGAAGATGAAGATATGATTGCGGTAGCCTACTGGATCGCAAACCACCTAAGCTTTGATAGGCTCTATCTCTATGGCTCTGATAAACCTATCCACATAAGCTACAATTTTAATAATGTTAAACAGGTTAGTTTAATGAAAAAAGTAAAATCCAGAAAAAATCTAATCCCAAAGACAATGGATTCGGAAACATTCCTAAACACTAATAACATAAAACTACAACTTACGTAAAACCGAATCAGGAATGGACGGAAACTAAGTAATTTTGTATTTGACATTAATTACGATTGAAAAATTAAAAAATCTTCAGAGATTGACGACGAACTAGCTTGGAAACTATCAAAAAAGTCTGGACATGATAAGTCAGAAAAGGTCTGCTTATACTCTATATATAGATACTCATCGGAAAATTCTTCAATAAGATTTCTGATCTCATTAAAAATGACGTCCAGCTCTGACCGTTCAATATTGAGCACGCCATGAGCAAGTTGACAATGATTTCTTGCAGACAAAATAGTTCTTGCCCTGATAGTCCAGTCTGATAATAGTTTCACGTTACGGATTCGACAATCAATCCGACGCTCAAAAATTTCATCGATAAACTTTCCGCAACCCTCAACTTTACGATTGGAAATATACAAATTTCCATCCGAAGGAGAAAGCACTCCCTGGCCAGAGATCAAGCTTTGGGCTTGAAGCATTAACTCAAAACTTCTAACCATAAATAGTAAAGAAACTGAAGTATTCTTATCGCTTCTACGCGTTAGAGACTCCCTCATAAACCATGCTGCAGTCGAAGCATAAAGCATTGGCCAGTATGCGCTATCATAATTAGGTCGAGTGCTTCCCGATCTAACACGGCATCGGGAACATAGAGTACGAATTCTATCAACGCAAGAGAAGATTTCTTTACCCTTTGCAGGAATCAATTTATTATTTTTAAACAAGGAATTCCACTTTACAAGAATCGACTCTGGAACTCCATAAGCTCTTAATTTACCGTAACTTTGGTAAGGATCACCGTAGACATCAAAATAAATGAAATCAAATTCCTGAAAGACAGGACGTAACGAATTTCTTAAAAGCCTCCCTATATCACCGAACTTTTTTAAATCATCACTACAGCAAATTCGTTTAAATATGTCGTGGGTATGGGAGGATAAATCTTTTAATTTCAATCCCTCTTTTAGTTCACCAATTGATCTCGTAATATCCAAAAGCTCAACGCTTGTATATTCTTGAAATACACCATCATCAAAATAAAAATACCTTTTATCAAGTGCGTCTCCTCTCATCAGAAGATCTAGACTAATCAAAAAAAATTTAGTGCCAAAATCTGTTATTGGAGAGTTAAGCTCCCAAATAGTCTGATAATGATCAATGGCTTCCTTTTGTAAGGAAGCCTCGACCACCTGAAAGTGCCCTTTTCGGAGGATAACATGGGAACCAAAACTATCCGGCCGAGATAGCAAATCCTCAATATAAAGAGGCACCTCATCAATATCAGTAACCGTTGACATGTCGAAGACAATATCCACTACGACTCTTCACCTTCAGTCGCATCTTTTTCATTTTCTATCGGTAACAGATCGCCCTGTATTCCCAGCCGATCTTTCAACTGCTTCTTCGCGTCAACGAAGAAGTTTTCAATATAGTCATCAACAGCAATATCGAAATCTCGAATAAATCCATGCTCTTCCCGCGTTCCTTCTTTGACTTCCCTTTCGTGCGATTTCTGGGTCATCTCTTTAAGCTTCAGGTCTTCCCTTTCCTCTTGGGTCAGTGAATAATCAAACTCGTAACTCTTTCTGAACGCTTTACCTCGCTCTTCTCGGAACCGAGACAACAGGCCTCCTGCCGCAGAAAAACCCCGATCTAGTAAATCAGCAGATAAAGGATTTGGATTATCTAATGAACTAAACCCTCCTTGAACAACTTTGGCACGAATATCTGGATCCAAAAGATGAGCTAAGATCAAATCTCGAAAAGTCAGCTTTGTATCTTCTCTCGCACGAATGCGCCTCTGATCGAAAGCCGTAAACTGTAAATAGCTTTGATCGTGATCAAAAACACTTCTATCACGAAGAAAAATGCTATCAATGAGCGCTATGAAGCCCTTATAGGCATTCACTTGGGCAACTTCATATTTAAGACCGAAACGTATAATTTCCCCAGCAACAGAAAACAAAGCCCTTTGGAAAAGAGCGTACTGGGCAATATCCAACTTTGCCACTTTACGCTTACTTTCGATAGCCAGCACGAACTTGGCCATTCGAGACCTAAAGTCAGGCTCTTCAAGGTTCAGAGGCTTGTATTCCAAAACTGTATGTAGAACAGCTTGAGCTGCAATTCCCGCCTGAGTTTCTTGAGTTTGTTCTTCTTTAAGTTTTTCGATTTCCCCCGAAAAAATATCAAATAACTCTTTAAACGGAACGGATTCAAAATAAAGGGTCTGAAGCAAAGGTACCACGTGAAGCTTTACTCGTTCCTTAATTGCATTTGACTGGGCATAAGAAAAGCTATCCCATTTTATATTAGGATAAAAATCTTCCCTGCTTGCACCTTCAGGAAACAGATCCTCGGAACCCTCAGTGATATCAAGCAAATAATTAACCAACATATTTGGTTTAAAATTCTCTTCCATTCCTTTTTGGATGATTCCGATACTTGTGGATGTGTACTTTTTTGTTATATTAAATGATTCTTTTGCTGATCGCGTGTTCCATTCAATTACAGAAAGACCAGTTCTCCCGACATCCTTCAAAATCGTATCACAAAAAACTCTACAAGATATATCGCCTACGGTTTTATCAGATAGGAGAATGTTAAAGTGCCCCCCAACAACACGCATAGTTGAGTTCACATCAACAAATAGATTACGAAAAACTCTTGGAACCGTAGGGGTCGTCTCATCATTTGTGGTGCCCAAGTGAGAATTCGGTGGGTAGACGATACATAAAGGGACAATCAAATTTTTCACTGAATTTATATTTCTTTTATATAGTTTTTTTAGTGCACTTAGGCGATGCTGGCCGTCGATTACAATCAGCATAACTCCATCACCAAAATTTTCCTCTGTGCGAAGATTCAAAAGTGCCTGTCGGGATTTAATCTTTTGCGACTGTTCATCGACTGTCAAAGATAGCCCATCAGGGCTATCTGTCGTTAACCCATATACCTGGAAATGACCCGACCATTTTACACCCCGATATCCGTCTATTGGAGTCGTCATCTCCTTCGCTCCGTAAAACTTTTCAATTTTATTGTCGCGAACAGGTACTATGGCCGCCAATAATGGAGGAAAAAAAAGTGGTCGCGTACTACCGGGCTGGTCGTCTTGCCGTAAATAAGGGATAATTTCTTTTTCTACACGTTCCTCATCTATATCTCTCTGCATCAGAAGATCAAAATCAATATCGTCCATTTGCACATCGCTCGCAAACTTAAGATATCTATTTGCTTGTGCCATAGGCATCGATGCCATAAAGTATTCAATTGGATATGATTGTGATGAAACAAAACGTCCAAAATTACCTACCAGTTCGAGATCGAAACCCAAATCTGAAGCCTGAACATCTGTAATCCCTTGTTCACTGGGCTCACTATTATTTTCAGAGTTTTTATCGTTAGTATTAGCCATTTCGATCTCCTTTTTATCTAATGCTTAACAGAGGATTGAACATAGTTATAATTTGTCTTTCTAAAAGTTTAATACTCTTTGAGTCTGCGGATGGGACACCTATAGGCGTATAAACGAATATCAAATCATTCCAGCTTATTGAAAAATTTGACAATCTCCCACCAAAAGTTCCAGGTTTATCACTTTCATAATTTGATTTATGCTGGGAGTATCGGTCTCTAAGGCCCTGCTTTATAGTCATGCCGCAGTAAATAGCTTGAGACAGAAGAGTCGCATGACTTGCCATTTCAAGATAGGCCATAAATTCCGAAATTGTTAATGCTTCGATCTCAGCTGGCTGGAAAAATGTATCTGTAAATATAGCTGCCTTACCAATGAACGTTCCCTCATTAGCTCCTGCTGGGCTTAAAAGCTTAAGATTAGCCTCTATCGTCTTGCTCGATTTCAATGAATTGTAATTGTTTAACTTTTTGATTAAAGCTCGCTTGGCCTCTGACGCTCGCTGTTCCGAGATGGGTACGCCAGAATACAACCCTAGCTTGCTTTTTTGAAACGGATTAAATAGGAAACCGTATACGCCTGCTGAGTTAGATATTTGCTCGTCGTCTTCTAGGCCAGCGTGAAAAATATGATTGAAATTGAAGCTCAATTTTCTCTCCGCACCTTTCAAGAAAAAACTTGCACAGCTCTGCACAAACAGGGACCGCGTAAGGGTGAAATTCGGCTGTTAAAATTTCTGGACGTCAATTGAAACCAAAAAAGACTTCCTGTAGGATTTAACTTCCTTTTTGGCGATCATGAGGTAACGAGATGGACACTGATTTTTGTCATAGCTTCCCGGCCGCTCGTGGAATGCAGGCAGGCAGACCCTGTTACGTCGCAATGTGTCCAATGCGCCTAATTCCAAAGATTTTTGTATTCGACGAAGAAGAAGTGCCTGCAGAGCTACGTGCTCAAAGGACACTTAACAGGACTCGAATTCCTGAAATTGTTGAGTACCTTGTAAATAACCCCACCGGGTACACCATCTCGGCAATTACAGCATCTATAGACGGTAAAGTCACGTTTCAGCCAAGCGCCGACACCGGCCCCGGATCCAATCTAGGTGTGCTCTCCGTACCCATGGATGTTCGAATTTTGATCAATGATGGGCAGCATCGTCGAGCAGCCATTGAGCAAGCGATTGCAGAGAGTCCAGAGCTAAGCTATGACAACATTCCGGTCTTATTCTTCATTGACGAAGGGCTGACTCACAGCCAGCAAATGTTCGCTGACCTAAACAAACATGCTGTCCGCCCTAGCGACTCTATTAGTACACTTTATGACCACCGCGATGCAATTTCAGAACTTGCCCGCTCAATGATCAAACGTGTGGAAATCTTTTCAAAGCTTACTGAAATGGAAAAATCAAGCATTTCAAATCGCAGCACGAAGCTGTTTACGTTATCTGCGATCAAGAACTCTACCAAAGCTCTATTACTGAAAGGCAAAGGAGATGGGGTCGACGAGGAGGAAAAGGATTTGGCGGCAGCTTATTGGAATGAAGTAACCTTACATGTCGCCGACTGGCAACTGGCACTCGACAAGAAGGTCGCCACATCAGAACTGCGAGAACAGTACGTCCACGCTCACGGAGTGATGCTTCAGGCCATGGGACAGATAGGTGCAGATCTACTGGTGAAACCCAGAAACCAATGGGCCGGAATATTAAAAGGTTTGAAAGATATCGACTGGGCTCGCGCCAATCCCGACTGGGAGGGTCGTGCGATGCATCACGGTCGGATTTCAAAGGCACGCAGCAGTGTCGTTCGCACAGGCAACTACATCAAACATAAGCTGGGACTACCCTTGACACCCTCTGAACAGGCTTACGAAGAAGGTGAAACGATATGACAACCTCTGAGCACTTTCCTTATGCCGATCACAAAGCGATGATCCGCGAATTTTCGCTTGGTAGTCGACCTTTAGCCGACCTAGTTCGAGAGATTCAACATATTTACTGCTCTGACGATCGTCCCTGGGTAATTGGTTTCAGTGGGGGCAAAGATTCGACCTGTTGCTTGTCACTTATCTACGTTTCACTCCAGCTTCTGCCAGAAGAGAGGCGTCATAAACATATTTATGTGGTGTCTTCAGACACGCTAGTGGAGACACCCGTTGTAGTAGACATGATCAAGAGTGTTATTGGCACCATTAACTCGTCTGCCGTTCGCGACAACCTACCCATTACGGCGCATGCGGTGGTTCCTAAGACAGACCAAACCTTCTGGGTCAACCTGCTTGGAAAAGGCTACCCAGCGCCGAATCAAACCTTCCGTTGGTGTACGGAGCGAATGAAGATAGATCCTGTCAGCGAGTTTATTATGGACAAGGTCGCTCGGTTTGGAGAGGCGGTTGTCGTCCTTGGCTCCCGGAGCCAGGAGAGCAACTCCCGCGCGCAGGTTATCGCAAAGCATAAGGTCGATGGTTCTGCTCTTAGCCGCCATAGCTCTCTACCTAATGCTTATACCTACATGCCTATCGAGAGTTGGTCTGCGGATGAGGTATGGATGTACCTGATGAGCGCGCCCTGCCCTTGGGGAGGCTCAAACCAGCAGCTACTCGAACTCTATAAAGGTTCAAATCAAGGTGAATGTCCATTGGTGATCGATACCAGCACTCCCTCCTGTGGTAATAGCCGCTTTGGATGCTGGACTTGCACCGTGGTAACCGAAGATAAGGCGCTGCACGGTCTAATCGAATCCGGTGACACTTGGATGAGACCGCTCTTGGACTTTCGCAACAAGCTCTACCAGTCTCGCCAAAAAGAGCATTCAGAGGAATATCGGAACTTTCGCCGTCGGACAGGTAGGGTGAGCTATAACAGCGGTGATATAGAGAACCAAGACATTACCGAAGTCCGCCATATCCCTGGCCCCTATTGGCTTTCCGTCAGGAAAACGCTGCTAAAGGAGCTTCTTGAAATAGAGAAGACGATTAATGATGAGGGGCGCGATATAGAGCTTATAACTCGCCCCGAGCTTCACGTGATTCGGCGTGAATGGCTGCGTGACCCCAATGAACCAGACTGGGAAGATTCTCTCCCGCGAATTTACGCAGAGGTTTTTGGTGAAGATCTAGACTGGGTCGAAGACGACGCAGGGGCTTTCACCAAGACTGACTCAGCCGTACTTGAGCAACTATCGAATAGGTATCAAGTTCCCGCTCCTCTTATAAGGAAGCTCCTGGAGGCGGAACTCCAAGTGTCGGGGCTAGGAAACCGCAGAGGAATCCTCCAAAAACTGGAATCCATTCTGCGGCAAGACTGGGACGAACTTGACGCCATCAACGAGCGCAATGCGGAATTCAGGAAACTGGGTAAGCGCCACGTTGATGAAATTCAGGAAGAATTCAAAGAGTTTTTATCTGATGCTAATTCATGAACTGATACTTAATAATTTTCGGGTTTACGCCGGCGAGCATCGATTTGATCTGCGCCCTGATAAACAAGCTGGCAGAAGCAGACCAATCGTTCTCTTTGGCGGACTTAACGGTGCGGGGAAAACCAGCATTCTTAACGCGGTGCGCCTTGTTCTTTATGGAAAGGCCGCCCTGGGGGGCAGCGTTTCCCAACGGCGGTACGATCAATATCTCATGGATTCTATTCATCGTTCCCGTGAGACACACAGAACGGCCAGTACCGCAACTGTTGAAATAAAGTTTTCCTATGCAAAGCTCGGCGTAAAAAGCGAGTTTCATATTGTCAGAATTTGGGAAAGGAAAGGCAAAGGTGTCCATGAAACCTTGCGGATTGAAGAAAATGGCGCCGAAATTAAAGGCCTAGATTACGAGCAAGCCCAGCATTTTCTCAATGAACTTATACCAATAGGGGTTTCTGAGCTTTTCTTCTTCGATGGGGAAAAAATTTCCCAATTAGCAGATGATGCAGGAGGCGCTGGATTAGAAAGCTCTATCAAAAAGTTGCTGGGTCTGGACGTTGTTGAGAGGCTTGCAGGCGATCTCACCGTGCTCAGTCGAAATATAGCGAAGGGTTCCTCTCAGCGCTCGATTGAAGAAGAAATAACTGAGGTCCAAGCTTCGCTTCAGGAGTGCCGCTTTAGAATTGAGAACCTGCGGCAAGAGATTTCTGGCATCTTAATCCGTAAATCAGAGGCGGCAGCAACAGCCGAGCGCCTCACTAAGAACATAAGTGACCGTGGGGGCCATTTCTCCACTTCAAGAGCTGAATTGCACTCTAAGCTCGATGAACTTACTGATGAGCGCGATTTCCTCATATCCAGGATTAGCGCACTGATCAGCGATTGTGCGCCCATGGCAATTTGCAGCGATTTCTGTGAAAGAGTCGAGCACCAGGTGCAAAAAGATCTTAACGAAAGTGCTGACCGAAAGAGCTTTGAACTCCTTGAGAAAAATTTACTAACAATCAAGGCTAGGCTTGAACAAAAAATCCCTGGCGATGTCCAGGCCCTTATCGAGGCAGAGGTTAATTCACTGCTCAATGAGGCAAAGCCTTTGAGCAATGGCGAAGAAGCTCTCATCCACGACCTGACAGCCTCACAAGCCGGGAAAATACTGTCTACCTTCGAGTCAGGCAGAAGCCAGGGCCAGGATGCTAGCAAATATTTTGAGGAGCTCGAACGCGTTGAGGTAGCTATTGACGAAATCGGTGCTTCATTAACCAGAGCCCCGGATGACATCCTCATACAATCCGATTTTGAAAATCTCCAAGAAATAAAGCAAACGATCGGAAAATTCGAAGGGCACATCGAATCACTGAAGGCTGATGCTAGAAAGCAAGCACAGACTGCCGTGGAGTGCGCGCGGCGTCTAGATAAACTCTTTGATGAGGCAGCGAAACATAGCGACCAACAAAGAGTTCTCAGTTACATAAGCAATGCTAATGGAATGCTTGAAGAATTTGTCGATCGTTCAGCTACGGATAAAATCAGGGATCTTGAAGTTCAGTTCACCGAATGTTTTGCCAAACTGGCCCGCAAGGACGACTTAGCCCTGACCGTTAGTATTGATCCAAAAAGCTTCCACGTTGCGCTGAGGAACGCAGGTGGGCGCGAGGTTGGCAGAGATGAGCTTTCCGCTGGCGAAAAACAGATCTTTGCAATATCAATGCTGGAAGCATTGGCCAAGACTTCAGGCCGTCAATTACCAATGATCGTCGACACACCTCTGGGACGTCTGGACTCTAAACACCGCACAAAACTCGTAGAAGGCTACTTTCCCCTAGCCAGCCATCAAATGATCATTCTCTCGACAGATACCGAAGTCGATGAATCCTTCTATTCACAGCTTGAGCCAGACATTTCACGAGCATTCCGGTTGGACTATGACCCTCATCAAGGCGCGACTAAAGTAGAGACCGGCTATTTTTGGCAAAAAACCAATCATAAAGGAGTTGGCTCTTATGTTCCCGACACGCTTACAACTGAATAAAAAAACCTGGGACCGGCTACAATACCTGCAAACCAGGACCAAATTGACACCAAACGTGACGGCAAGACTGGCAATTACTCTTGCTCTCCGTGATATACGAACCGCTACAATCAACATAAAAAAGCCTGAACAGGTTCACGTAATCAATCGTGACACTCTATTTGGCGAACATGAGGACGCCTACGCGGCTATGATCAAGCAATTTTGCTCGGAGCAAGAGGTGACTGCTGACATAAACGACGTCGTAAGATCTTTGATCGATAATGGTCTACATAAAATCGGCCACCTTAAGACATTTTCAGATTTGCGAACGGTGTTCTAAGTTATTGCCATAAACCGGGGGGACACCCCGGACGCACCGTGCTTGTCTGGCTGCGGTGCGAACGAGCAATTATTACGTAATCAGCTCCAGACGGTCGACCATCCCAAGTTCTAGCTAGGCACCCAGCGCCGTAATATCATCAATGATAGTGTGTTTAGCCTCTTCATCTAAGATCAAACGAATAAGTTCGCCCTGGGCATCAAGCCCGGGGTCGATAATGGTATTTTTAATAATCTCGAGCCCCCCACACGCGTACTCCTCAAAGAGTTTGATCTTCGCGTCAAACTTCTCACCCTCCGGCTCTAGGTACCCAGAGTCCTTATGCTCGAAAAGTGCCAGGATATTCATAAAAGCTTCGTCGTATTCACCACGAAAAACCGACAAGGGAATGGGTTCGCTCGACTTGTCGAACTCGACCGACTTCCCTCTGGAAAAACCAAGTGCCGCGGCAAACACCAAGGCATCCTTATATGAGGCAAAGATTCCGACATCGTCTTTTAGGAAGTTTAGGGTATCGGTATGTTTTGCAGGCTTCCTGACTCGATCAACCATAAAATCCTTCCTCCAAGTTTGTGTACTCGAACTTCTCATCACCATCTTTGTCAGGTTTATGGTATTTAAGCGTGTATTGCTTACCCAGGCGTTTTGAAAGCTCGTTCTCTACCTCACCGCGCCATTGCGATTTCGACACCATAACAATGACTTGGTCAGCCAAGGCGGGGATAAATGACGCAACTTTCTCACGATACTCCGGGTCTAACGCACCAAACGGTGAGTCCATAACGATTGGATAAACCCCGCCTTTCTGGAAAATGCCGGGATTATTCGCTTTTTCCTTGGCGCTGTTAACAATGCTACTGATAAAGCACAGACTCGTTACTTGATTCTCGCCAGTAGATTTCTCCAGAACTGGCTGCTTACCATGCCCTTCAATATTTTTAAAGATTTTTAGGGTAAAGTCCTCGTCTATTTCCGCCCAATAGTCTTTTCTCATTATTTTCTGGAAGGTTCCATCGACTTTTTCCGACAGATCTGTGCGGACTTGATGCGCCATTGCCTCGTGCAACTCAGAAATGGTATCTGCCACTTCCTTGGCCAGCTGTTTTCTTCTCTGGCTTAAATCAGCCTGATTAGTTTTGGCAAGCTCTTTTTCTATTTCTTTTTCCTTTTCTTTGGCCTCGTCTTCCCATTCAGATTTTTGATGCTGACCTACTGCGCAATTATCATTAAATTCCTTGCGATTTTCCTTTAACTTCACCCGCCGACTCTCTAACTCGGATGAATCACCAACACCAAGTATTTCCTCTCCCAATTCGTCAATACGGCCAAGCAGATGCTTTCGTCGATCGGCAAGATCTTTTAGTTTGTTAATGGACTCATGAATACTTAAGAACAATGCCTCTCGCTCGGACTGCAAATGGGACATGACCCCGAAAAGGGCCATAAACTGTTCTTCCACACCATTGTCCTGAATCGTCGTTTTGTAAGACTCCAAGGTCTTTA
The DNA here is from genome assembly GCF_900142385.1 of Marinobacter antarcticus. Lineage (NCBI taxonomy): Bacteria > Pseudomonadati > Pseudomonadota > Gammaproteobacteria > Pseudomonadales > Marinobacteraceae > Marinobacter > Marinobacter antarcticus. The sequence goes on along the minus strand of NZ_FRAQ01000002.1, from coordinate 366,634 downwards.
CACAGTCACTACCTGGCTCCAGAGGTTGTCCACAAATGCATTTACCAAGCTCGATAAGGTCATCAATAAAGGTTGATTTCACCTTGCTTGGCATCTCCCCCCTTATCCTCATTTCATCCAGATAGTCCTTGACATCGTTCAGTTGGGCATCAATGAACGCCAAGAAACCCCGTTCTGATACATTCTTTTTGAGGGAGAACGATTCTGCGGCTTTATCCTTGTTGATTTGCTCAATCTGCGCCTCTAGCTCTCTTCTCAACTTCTGCTTTTCAGCAATAGCCTTGATAGAGTCCAAACGCTTATCAATTTCTTCTATATCTAACTCAATTTCACTGTGGTTCTTTTTCCAACCTTTTAGCTGCTCTTCTTTTTCTTGGATTCGATCCGTCAACAATGAATGCTGGTCGTAAAGAGCTGCCAGATTGCCGGAGGAACTCTCTTTGGCCTCTTTGTTGAAATGCCGCACTACCGAGCTCTTTAATTGCCTTTCGGCACGATCAAGAATATTCAGCCCCATCAAGCCCTTAATGGCTTCTCTGATCTGTGTTGACGCACTGTTGTAGGCGAGCTTTTCAATTCTTTCCCCGTTAAAGAAAAAATAACCATGCATATCTTCCGGCAAAATCTGGTTAAGCTGGCTTCCAGGATTGGAGGAACGATGGGAGAGACCCGCTGAATCAATGTAGCTAAGCGATAACATGGATTGACCTAATGATTCCGCGTGCAAGCCGTTGCCTTTGGTAAACTTATGCTCCCGATGGGCGGTATAGGTTGCCCCGTCGTCGTCAAACTCGAGCGTCACAGACATAACGATCGTACTGTTCGGAGAAGCTTCCGCAATGGCCTTTTCACTGAGCAGGTTTTCATTGTTAGTATCGAAGTCGGTGGTCCCGTATAACGCCCATTTAAAGGCGTTTAGCAGGGATGTTTTGCCGGCACCGTTTTCTCCGTGAATGACTGTGACACTCGCCTTTTCGTCGGTTGAGAAGCTGATCGACACTTCGCCGAAGAACTGCCGAAAGTTTCTAATCGTCAGTGTTTTTATTTTCATGTCTTAACTTCGTCCTTAATCACCTTGATGATTCTTTCGCAGAAGTCTCGCTCCATGTCCGTTGGAAGAACACGGTAGTGCTTACCTTCTTGTTGAATTTTAAGGACTTTATTTATGACTGACTGTGCCTCTGGGGAGGCTGACTGAATAACTTCAGATGGAGTCTTCATTCTAAACACCTAATAGTTTGAGTTTCTTTCTTATCTCTCTAAGCACCGACAAAGTGTCTCCATAATTTTCTGAAATTTCGGCAAATTCATTAACTCTCTCAAGCTCCTTCTCAACCATACTTTTTTCTATTTTGAACGTTTCCGCGTCCTCCCCTAGCTTGTTCAAAGGAGGAATAGCGATGAAATCGTAGATCGAAGCTATGCCCTTGCCTTGATATTGCCTTAGAACCCTTCCTCTTCGCTGTATGAATTGACGAGGGTTGGTCGATGACGCCACGATGTATGCTGTTTTTGTTTGAGGAATGTCCACGCCTTCATCAAGACACTTAATGGCCACGATCCCCTCAATGTCACCCGACTTAAAGTTTTCCAAAATCTCGGACCTTTGCTCTTTGCTTTCCTCGGCCGTGAACTTGGCGACTTTCCAGTCACATTCCCTTCCAGCAAGGCGCACGATCTTATCGATATCCTTTTCACCATCAGTGATAGCCTCGCTTGAGTAGATAAGCGTATGCTTTCTATCTTGATTCTCGTCCAACAGCTTTTTTAATTGTCTTTTTTTGCCTCTACTGCTTCCCGTGAGCTTGGCCCTCTTAATAAGCTCCAATTTTAAGCTCGTAGAAAAATCGTCTGAGTCGCTCATAGCCATCAGCCGAGCAATTTTTTTGCTTAACAGCACGTATTCTTCAAGTTCGTCTTGGTCCAATTCGCATACGACGGGATAGTAGTTGTACCTACACAAAAATCCGGCTTGGATGGCGTCCTTGATATCGAAATTAATCACAGGTTCGCCAAAATAATCAAAGATTGCTTTGGTGCCGAATGGGTCATTGTGTCGTATGGGCGTCGCCGACAAGCCGATTCTAAATCGCGCATGGTGGGGCAACTTCTGGACGATATTTTCTGCGCCCATGTTATGCACTTCATCAGACACGAGCAGTAAGTTAGATCTAACACCGTCAAGAAAAGATTGAAACTCGCGGTTGCTGAAGGTGGCATTAACCACAATCGCCAATAGATAGTCCCTTTCTCCAGACAGCAGCTGGTTGTAGCTGGACTGCAAGTCATCCAACCACTTACCTTTGCCCCCATAGCATTTAATCGCTTCATAACCGAAGAATTCCGTTTCGTCCGCCCACTGCTCACCTAAATGGACGTAGGGGACAGTGATGACAATGACGAGGTTGGATTCTTTACTGTTTATGAACTGCAACAATCTAGTGGCAGCCGTCAGGGCGGTGATTGTCTTGCCCGACCCGGTGGCCATGCAGAAAAGCCCTTGCCCATTATGGGAAAACCAGCTCTTGATGGCTTGCTCCTGGTACCCCCGAATTTTGCCTTCCTCATCCTGGATGGCGCTGGGTACCGCCGGGGAGCTGGATGGCAGGCTGTAGGGCCGAGTGCCAGAGGCAGCGTAGGCTTTGATTTTTTCCAGGGTTTTCAGTGATGGCCCAACGACGAGTAAATTTGGATCTTTGTTCTGCCAGATACTCTCAAACTCCTGCTTCTTCAACGCGCAGCGTTGGCGCCCTTCCTCACTGGACCACGATCGAAAAATCTCAATGGTTTCCCAATTTGAAGAAGCTCTTGAAGTAAGATTGTACGAACCGCTAAAGGCGATTTCATTACCCGCCTCATCTGAAAAAATGCCATTCTTGGCATGATAGATACCGCTAAGCTTATTGATGGGCAACGCAATTCTAAGCTCTACGATGCCGTCGCGAATCAGCCAGGCCAGCACCAAGCGGGCGTTCTCTTTGAGTGCAGAAAAAACATCATCAACATCTTCTTCAAAAATGCGTTTCGCTTGAAACTCCTTATCGGCCACTGCCTTGGGATTTACGATGGAGTCTAGGTCCTTTTCGTGCAATTCGTGTCCGACGACCCACCGTGCCTTCCCCCGGGATTTAGCAAATCGAGATATTCCATGGGCGGTGTCTGCAATCCATCCGGATGTAAAGTATCCAACGCCGACATCATAAGTTGCTGCGCAATTGAGTACGGGGTCGAAAAATAGAACGTTTGGATCTTCTGAGGAGGTATTGATCGAAAGCGGAAGGTCGATATCTTTAAACATTGAGATCGAACTCATTTACCAAGGCATCAAGAATTCCGGTATCAATCGATCGATCTTCCGTGTAATTCCGGTAATCCAGTTGCGAAAACGTCATGGGCTCGCCTGTCGCATAATAGCTTTCGATCTTGGCGTCAGTCCCAAAAAAGCCAACATAATCACCGTCCCGCTTTGTTTCCGGATCCTTCCACACAACGGAAAGAATCGTTCCAATCCCGTAATTGACGCCTGTTGACCTAATGCGATTATAAACAGACGACAACGCAACCATTTTTCTGTACGCGGCCATTCTGATGGCGATTTGAAGCTTTCGGATATCTGAGGCGTCGTTGAACACTCTTTCTGCCACATCCCATTTTCTTTGTTCAGATGTCAAGAAAATCTCATCAGAAGCAATCAAGGTATTCCTTACAGATCCATTGGTTAACTCGCCTCTGGTTGGGCGAAGCAAGACAATGACCTCGGAGGTAGAAACCGGTCCATGCTTTTCCACCAATTCTTCGACTTCCGTTTCAAGCGGCAGATGATCCCCAAAGCAGGCCAGACCAACCATAAACCCTCTTTTGGTCTGATATCTTTCGTCGTCCTGAAGGACCCCAAGCATCAGATGATAGTTAAAATATGGCTCTTTTCGTCTCAAATCTGGCCTTATTCGGCAGATATTTTCGAAAATTATTCTTGAACTTAAGTAACGACCTGCACCTTGTATGACCTCGTATGCTTCGTCTCTTACGCTATCGATGTCTTCGGAACTCAGCCTCAAATGCGAATATAAAGCATAGGTTCCCGGCGCCACAATTAACCCGTCCGACAGCCTGCCTAAAGTTGCTGCTAGCGTGTGTTCGGCTATGTCTTCCTTAAAAATAGTTTTGTAGAGCCTTGTTGCTTCGCTGGTATGGATTGGCTGACCAGCAATGGCCAAAACAATTCGGGCGCGCTCCGATGCGGAGCTAATGACTAATTCAATCTCTCCATCACCGCTCATGGAGAATTTTTTATGATTCACAAATAAAAAATATCGTGAGATTTGGCTGTTGACGCCATCTATTCCCTGAACGGTTACTTTGCCACCGCACCCCGCCTGAATATAGATAGACTCTTCAATTTTATCGAATATTTTCTCTTGACGCCCTTTGAAATCGCTGCTGATAATGTACTCACCGTCTCTTGAAAGCCATGATTCATCGCTTTCAGGTACGAAAAGATTTAATGCAACTTCAAGCTTTTGTTTTGAAATTCCGTACAAGTTCTTGATTAAATCAATAGATAAAACACCTTTTGATGCTTTAACATATTTTTCTAAGTTTTCAGATAGGTGTAAAAGCCCTACTCGATTAGCCTTTATATATTTCGTTAGGGCCTTCGACTCTATTTGTCGGATCCTCTCTCTGGTAACACCAAGTTCCTTCCCCAGCTGCTCAAGAGTCAGCTTATCGGTACCAAATCGTGACAGCAGAACTTTTGATTCCTTTTCATTGAGACCAGAAAAGTCGTTTGCAAAATATTCTTCGTGACTAAATTTTTGATTATTCTTGCTCGACAAAAATCTATAAAAATTCATGATTAAAGACGCGAGCTGTGGTGACAGCTTTTCATCCTTAATTAATGTTCTAGAGATTTCATCCAGCTCACCACCGCTCGATGCTAATACTTCGGAGAGCGGAGTGTCGGTATATTCTTGATCAATTATCTTGAGAAGTTTCTCTTCGCTCTTCGAGCGGCCGGGCGTCTTTCTTACAATCTCCGCCACGGTGATGTCGCCATAGCGCTCTTTTTCAAGGAGGCGTAGATAGTCAGACGCCCAGTCAACCGTATTCGACTGAGGATGAACTCCTGCTTTATCCCCCATCTGGGAATCAATGCCTTTAGCCGAGTCGGGGGACATGGTGCTCAAAAGGTCTAAAAATTCTTCGACAGATTTCCGGCCCAGGTTTTGTACTCGATGCAGTTCACTCTTCAGTACATGAACGCTCTTGCCGTCTAGGTCTCCCAACGTCTCGGCACGGAATTCATGCCGTTCAATCGAGCTAGTTAACGCATTTTCCAATCTCACACTGCAATTAATCGACCTAATAAATGTGACAATACTAACGCTCTTAAGTGCATCGGGTATGGAGAGCTCAGCTGAAGCGGGTGAGGTAGTTTCAGGTAGGTCCTGACTATATTTGTCAAGCAAGCCGATCAGTTCGTTTATCGTTTTCTGGCCAATACTTGGGAGTCTGTGAAGGCGCTGAATCGTCTCATCTTTCGTCTTACTGTACTCTAACACTGTATCGCAGGGCATATCGCCTCGTTGATAGGCCCTGTTCAAAGCATTGCGCAGCCTGTTGCTGACAGGCTCGAACTCTAAAATGTCTAAAATATTGTAGTCTGTCACGGCGCTCACGCTCTTAATATTCCCTCTTTCCAATACCACTAGATGCCAAATGCAGTGTTACCATTTCTACGGAGACTTTTGATAACAGCAACCATGCCTAATCCAATTCAAAGCACCTGTTACCGATAGCGCGCTCATCACCTTTCTATACCTCAGGAGCTGCCCCCCCAATAGAGACCATCGGAAGCTTTCACATCGGTCTTGTGGCCAACAAACAATGTTTCGCTAACTCCCTGGACAATGAGGATCATCACTCCGCTCATTACTTGACCGTAGCTAATCAACCCTGCAACCTGAACCTCACATTCCCATCTGCGAACACCACCAAGCAATTTTTCAATGTGGGCCTTGAATCTGCCCAAATGCCTAATTTTGATATGCTACAGCAGCGGTTTCTCCGAAACTGCCTAACCTTATAACCGCTAGGGTTGTAAGCAGCAATTTGGATACTGTCAATTCGTGTAAAAGCATCAGAAAATCAAATTTTAAAGCCCTGATTTTGAGCATTTTTACCCAGGAAGATTTATCTTTCTTTAAGATAGATTCACCGACAACACTGCAATCCAAGCACGCGATATGGTCGCTGAGAGGCACAGGCTCTCCACTCATCCAATAATGACCAACAGGCAGGGTTTTAAACCATTCAACCATGCTCTGGTGAAGATCACTTCCCTCACTTACTTGATCCAGAAACGCTTGATGCTGATCCTGATTCTTGTCTGTATGGGAGCGAAGGTAATCACCAGGATTTTTCGGGTCTGGAGTGGCCCAGGCAACGGCGTTAAATTCATGGTTGCCCATTACGGCCAGTGCGTTGTCGCTCTCGACCATGCTGCGGGCAATCTGAACGGTTTCTACCTGCTCAGGACCGCGGTCTACAAAGTCGCCCAGGAAGATAACTTTGCGCTCGGGATGCTGCCAAATGCCATTGATTTCCTGGTAGTCCATTTTGGCCAACAGGGCTTTGAGTTCACTGGCATAGCCGCGGATATCGCCTATCAGGTCATACATCGATACTTCTTCCCTCATCGATTATTGCGGGGCTTCGCGAGTTTCCGGTGAGATCACATCCAACGCCATAATTGCTTTGGCTTGGCTGGGCACTGGTCCCGCACGGTTTCCAATCACTTCACCGTTGCGCGCTAACAGATAGGCTGCTTCTTTTTTATAATAGAACCAATACTGCTTGATCTCTCCCCAGATTCCAAGGGTTCCGCCGGTTTCGAAGACATGTTCCCGAACCATGCACTGGGCACGACCCAATTGTCTGTCCAGCGGCAGTCGCCAAAAACCTTTTGCAAAATTCAAATACCTTTGATGCTCACAGGCTGCCAGCGCAAACAGGGGCTGGCCTTTACGCGTGAACCCAGTATCAACCCAGAGGCAAGGATGAAAGGCCGCCTTCTCCTCTGCGAGCCGCTTTGTCACACGAGTGATGCGCTGATCCGTCAACGCCATGTCCATCCCAAGCACCACACACAGGGCTCTCAGAAAGCCTTCACTGCTGAACTTGAAGTCGTAGCCTCCGTCATTCAGGCCAAATTCATGGCTTTCCAATACGTTCTGGAGGCGCTCGAGGTTGGCAGAGGTCGGTTTTAGATACCCCATAGCCTTGAGAACTTCTGCGAGAGAAATGGCGGCTACGCGTACCACCAGATCGGTTTTGAAGTTATCAATCATGGGGTCAGCTTGGAACAGGGCTTTGGAGATTTGTTGTGGTGTGAGATTTGCGCTCCTACGGCCCTCCTGTTGGGTACGAGTATTATGCAATGAGAAAGCGACACCATCTGTCGCAATAAACTTATATGATCTCAACCAGTGAACGCATGGTGAGAAAACCTAATTTCGCGCCACAGAGCCTGGGAGAACTCATGACTGAGTCGGCACTAAAAAATTCAGCTCCTTCAGAAAACCAGGTGGTGTTCGATCTCAGCGCCATCCTTAATTACCCCATTCAGTTGGTTGTCCAGAGCTGGCAATCTGCCAAGCCACTGCGTTGGTTCAGCAGGAATGGTGATGGCATCGTGGCTGAGGGTCGCTTTCTGGAAGCTCCAGGCCTGCCGTTGTTCACGCTCGAAGATGACACGGGAAGGCGGGTTTCAGACGGCATACCCGAAGACATACTGGCCGTAACCCGCTTAATGCCGGCGATGGACTTCGAACTTGCACAGGCCTGCGCGGCGTCGGAAGCTGCTCGCGAGCTGGCAGAAAGCTCTCCGCTTCTGTTCATTCTTCTGGTGAACCATGCACGCAGCCAGCCACTCACCCCTGAAGAGTTTGAGCAATTGTTAGCGTTAAAGCGCACGGCCATTCTTGAGCGGATCGAATTGCCGGCCAGAAAATCCCTGGTTCGCCTGGTTAACCGGATGGAACTCTCCCCTCTGCTCCCCTGGGAGCTTGAAGATGTCACCCGATCATTGGCTCAGCATGAGTTTCTTGCTTTGCTCAGGCACCACCCGAACCTGCACCTGAACCACCTACGTTTTTTGCTCCGCCAAGGACAACCGCTTTGGCCGGGCATGCTGTGCCTGGTCGATAAACACTCGTCTGCTTTGGACATTACCTGGCTATGCCGAATGATTCGCGACACGCTGAATATGGCAGCGGGCAACTTACAGAGGCTGCAGCGAGTGAGTTCAAGGCGGGAACTGCAAGAGCTTCATGATCAGTTGGTTGAACGTTTTAACAGCATGGGCTCTGAAGCCAAGCGTGCCGCCCATGCCGCCGCACTTACGCAGGAGCACGGAGATTATCCGGCACCGCCCATACCTGCCATCGACGGCATCGAGCCTCTGGCTTCGTGGCTGGAATTGTTGGACGAGGGTTCGTCTATGCACCACTGCGTGGGGAGCTACGATACGTTTGTTGCGCTTGGCGAGGTATTTATTTACCGCATGATGGAGCCAGAACGACTGACCATTTCACTGGAGCACCGGAACAATACCTGGGTTATTGGCGAAGTGCGGGGAATCCGAAACGCCAACCCTTCGCCCGCGGCATTGGATTTTGTTCGGCGCTGGGTTGAACGCTAATGGCTGTCAACAATTTCAACAATTAACCGCTCGTACCATGGTCAGAACTCCACAGTAAAACCGAAATAATTTATGTTCTGGGTTAACTATTTTATGATGTTACATCAATACGGCTGCACACCTGCCAAGAGACAACTTATTAATGATTCGTTCAAGAACGTTTACGCCAACCCATGTGGTTTTATCAGCTGGTGCGTTATCACTGATTCTGGTGGCCAGTGTCTGGTCGGCACAGAGTGAGTCATCCACAAGTATTCAGTTGCCGAGTACCGAAGCGGTAAACCATTTGGCAGATCTCGCGCAGCAGCCAGACTCCCAGGCCACAGGTCAGCCGTTACAATCAGGCACCCCGGACCCGGCCCGGTCAACCAATATTGTCCAACATACGGTCCAGCCCGGAGATAGCCTCAGCAGCATTTTCAGCGAAGCCGGAGCCTCGCAAGCCGACCTGCACCGTATCATGAAGGCCGATGTGGAATATCTGGCGCTGGAAACTCTCAGGCCGGGAACAGAACTCAAGCTGATATTCAGTAAACAGGGCGAATTCCAGCAATTGGCGCTGGATCTGGATCCCGCCCGTTCTCTTGCCTACACCAGAGTGGACAGCGATACGTTCGAATACCAGGAATCCGTGCAAAATACACACTGGGTATCAGAAGTCTTGAAGGGTTCCATTCGAGGCAGTTTTTACCAGTCAGCCCTGAATGCCGGGCTCTCCGCGACACAGATTGCGTCAGTCCAGCAACTGCTTGAGTACCAGATCAATTTCAGACGGGAACTGAGGGTTGGGGATACCTTTGCGGTCATTGTCGGTCATGAAAGGACGGCCTCAGAAAGCACCGGAAAAACCCGCATTGAAGCGGTGTCGCTTGAAAGGCGCAACCGGACTCACACGGCGTTCCTTTTCGACGACGGCAACTATTACGATCAGAACGGCAAAAGTGTCTTGCCCGCATTCAGACGCCTGCCTACGGCCAAATCCTTTCGGGTGAGCTCTCGGTTCAACCCGAACCGGCTTCATCCCGTTACCGGCCGCATCTCGCCCCACAACGGTGTTGACCTGGCCACGCCTGTCGGTACTCCAATCATGAGCACCGGCGATGGTGTTGTCGAGCGAGTGGGCAATCACCCCTATGCCGGCAAATATGTCGACATCAATCACGGCAATGCCTACAAAACCCGCTACCTGCACCTGGACAAAATCTTTGTGCGAAAGGGTCAGCACGTCCGGCGTGGTGAAAAAGTCGCACTTTCCGGTAACACCGGCCGCATTACCGGCCCTCACTTGCACTTCGAACTGCAAATGAACCACAGACCGGTAAACCCGTTGAAAGCCGATATTCCTACTGCTTCAGATGTCCCGAAAACGGCGCTCAAGCAGTTCGAAAAACTGGCCGAATACGAGCTCGCGGTGATGACTAATGCCGCCAGTAGATCGAACCTGATTCTGGCGGGCATAGACACCCGATTCGATTAACCTCCGACGTGCGGACTGCCGACCAGCTCAGGCCGTGGTGGCTTGTTGAAGTAGATCTGACCCCCGGGATGAAGCAGAGGGCGCAGTTTCAAACTGCAAAATCCCATCATCCACAGGATCTTTAAGCAGCATTTTTTTATCCTTGCCATAATGCATGGTTATCCTCCAGGGATCCGCCTTACCCTGCCGGGGCATTTTATCTATTGCCCGTACGATATAACCTGGTGCAAACCCATCCAGCACACTGGCATCGGTCGCGTTACTCCCTGTGTCGACTGCTGTGGCGACTGACACTCCCGTTTGGTCCATGTGGGCGAACAGTCGACACAAATAGCGCCCGCCAATATCGCACTTGAGTGTCCAGGGCGCGTTGGTATACCCGAAAATCCAGCCGTAGTTAGGCACGTCCTGAATAAGAATGCCTTTGTAGGCCATTTTCTTGGGCAGATTCACTTCCTCATTGTCGATACTGAGCGTCGAGCCTCCCATCAACTGAACCTCCAACCCTGTTGCAGCAACAACAATATCTGCTTCGATATGCTGGCCAGATTTCAGCTCAATGCCCGTTTCATCAAAGCGATCGATATGGTCGGTTACAATCTCCGCCTTTCCTGAACGCAAACTTTCAAAAAAGTCGCCATCTGGCGCAGCACACAAGCGCTGATCCCAAGGCATGTACTCAGGTGTAAGGTGGCGTTTATCGACGTTTGGGGCATGTTTGTACATATGCGACAAAAACATCTTGCGCATCGCGTTGGGCCAGCGCTGGCAAGCCAGGTAAAGAGCGCGTTGAAATAGAATGTTGCGCCGGCGGGCCAGTTTGAACACCCAGGCTTTTGGCAATACTTTGTTCAACACCATCGATATTTTGTCGGTGTTTGGCAGGGACATAATATAGCTGGGTGAGCGTTGCAGCATGGTGACTTTTGCAGCTTTATCCGCCATGGCAGGCACCAATGTTATTGCGGTAGCGCCACTGCCAATAACCACCACTTTTTTACCGCTATAATCGAAACCTTCAGGCAAGCTCTGGGGGTGAACGATATCCCCGGTAAAGACTTCTTCCTTGGGAAAACCTGGGCGGTAACCCTGATCGAAGTTGTAGTACCCGGCACAGTTAACCAGGAAGTTGCAGGTAAATACTTTCTCCTCCCCCGACGCTTCCTGCGCAGACGAGACGGTCCACTTTTGATCTTTGGTCGACCAATCAGAGTTCTTGAGTTTTAAGCCAAACTTGATCTTCTCGTACAAACCGAACGCTTCTGCAGTTTCGCGCACATACTCACGAATATCGCTGCCTTGGGCTAATACGTTGTCGGAATACCAGGGTTTGAAGTTAAACCCGAAACTCGCCATGTCGGAGTCGGACCGTATACCGGGATAACGGAAAAGGTCCCAGGTGCCACCCACATTTTCCCGGCGTTCCAGAATCGCCAGTGACTTTCCGGGGTGTTCCCGGGCAATGTGACATGCCGTGCCGATGCCGGAGAGCCCCGCACCGATAATGATGATGTCGTAGTGTTTGATCGTCATCTGAGTGTCCTTCTTGTTATTAGTCAGCCGATGTTAATTCTGATTCTCGCAAACGTCGCCTTGACAATATTGACAAAACAAGACATGTTTTTGACAAATCACGACACCCCATTGTTTAGAGCACTACCGCGATGATACTGCACCAGCAAGCTGACTCGCTGCAAAGAAGCAACCGGAGACCTGGATGGCCAATTTGATTAGAGCGACAAACCTGAGGGGCTTCGAGAAGCTTATAAAACAAAGAGGTGGAGACCCCCTCCCCTTGCTGGAAAAATACGATATCCCCCCAGCTGAACATCGAGATGACAGCAGCTTTCTGCCTTTTCGAAACTTGGCTGCTCTTCTTGAAGACACGGCGAAAACGCTGGACTATCCGGAGCTTGGCTTAAAGCTGGCTGAGTCCCAAGGGTTGGACATTCTGGGGCCAATTAGCGTTATCGCTCGCAATTCTGACAACGTCGGTGAGGCCATTAATAATATTAGCCGCTACCTTCATCTACACAGCCCGGCCCTGGGCATCAGCGCTACTCACAGCCGCTCATCGGATGAGGAAAGTATAAAATTTGAATTTAAAATTGATCACGAAAATACCGGGGGGTATCACCAGCAAAGCTATGAGCTAAGCCTGTCCAACTCAATGCAAGTGATGAAGCTATTGTGCGGCAATCGCTTCAAGCCGTTGAGCGTGCACTTTCTTCACGCCCAAGCCGCTGAAACGTCTATCTATCAGGACGTATTCGATTGCGAGGTTCTCTTTAATCAGAGTTGGTGTGGCATGCGGTGGCCAGCTCAAACCTTTCAACATCCTCTATCAAGTGCAGACCACCAAACCTTTGGACTCGCAGAACAGTATCTTTCGTCTCAACAGCCCCCGAATGCATTGAGCCTCTCTGAGGACGTTACCCGACTCATCGCTACCCTGCTGCCCACAGGCCAATGCAGGAGTGACGTTGTTGCTGCCCATTTTCACATGGACAAACGCACGTTGCAGCGTCGCTTAGCCAAAGAAGGAACCTCCTTTGGAAAGCTGCTTATTGAAGAAAGACTAAAATTGGCAAATATGTATTTGATAGAGCCCAACATGAAACTGAGCCAAATTGCCGGGTTGCTTGGCTATTCAGAGCAATCAGCTTTTAACCGGGCGTGCCGTAACTGGTTTGGGATGTCGCCGCTTCAATATCGCAAACAGGCTAGATAAAAAGGGGAAATAATGGAGGCGCGGGTCGGAATCGAACCGGCGTACGCGGAGTTGCAGTCCGCTGCATGACCACTCTGCCACCGCGCCTAAAAAGATCGAAGGAATCGATTCTTTGTGCTCTCAGATGGGCATTGAGAGACTTGAAGTAATTGGAGCGGGAAACGAGATTCGAACTCGCGACCCCAACCTTGGCAAGGTTGTGCTCTACCACTGAGCTATTCCCGCTCTATAGTTACCGAAGCAATGCCCCGACAACGGATGCGTATTCTACGGATTACGGTTCTTTCGTCAATACCTTTTTTTAAGTTTTTGTTTTACCGGGGTTTGCGAGCAAATTTTAACCAGCAACACCCTGCAATTTTAAAGCCTCGAGATCCCTGGGTTCAACGCCCAGATCTCGCCAATTTTCGGGATGACAAGTAAACAGCAGTATCTGATGCCGGGTTGCCGCATCGAACAGGATACGTTTCATGCCATCGAGGCGGTCGGCATCGCTGTGTACCAGAGTGTCATCCAGAATGATCAGCGTTGGGCGGCCGGCTTCCTGCAACAGGTCGGCGTAGGCCAGGCGGCTGATCAGGCCCATTTGTTCCCTGGCCCCGTAGCTAAGTTCGGCCATCTGGCCCAGTTCGCTGCCCCGGCTGAACTTTCCGGGCATCAGGTTTTCATCCACTTCCAGGCTGGCTTCCGGAAACAGCACGGTCAGGTAGTGATCCAGGTGTTTCTGTAATGGCGCCTGCAGCCGGCGCGTCAAAGCCTGCCGCTTTTCCTTCAGCAGGTTCAGGAGCAGATCCAGCGCTTTGGCCCTTCGATCCAGTTCAAGGTACCGGCGGTTGGCGTGCTCCAGTTCAGCCATTTGTTCATTGCACTGTTCTTCCAGCCCTTCGGCACCCCAGGCTTCAAGCCTTGCACGGATCTCACTCAGTTCCAGGGCACGTTTTTGTTGAGCGTTTTCCTGATGTTCGGCGGTAGCCCGGTATCGCTCGATGTCCTGCTTCAGAAGCTCAGGGCGGGCCTCGCTGATTTTTGCTTCGCGCGCCTTCAGGGAAGATTCGAGCTCAGCCTGCTGCTTCTCAACGGCAGCAATGTCCCGGGTGAGCGCTTCCATCTTCTGCTGACGTTCGGGGCCGTTCAACTCATCCTGCATCCGCTGCCACTCGCGGTGGGCCGTATCGCAGGTGTGCCGTGCTTTCAGCAACAGGGTTTCCTGGTTCCGTTGCCTGGACTCCGCTTCCGCCAGTCGCTCTTCCGCCTGCTTCAACTCAGACTCCACAAGGCTCAGGGATTTAGCGTCTCCGTCATTGAGCGCCGCTGCTGGCAAGGCTTCGAGTTCGGCGGTGCGGGCGAGCAATTCGGATTCCAGATCAGCACCCACCGAATTCAGTTGCTCCAGCCCGCCAGGGGCCAGGGATTTCAGCAGTTCATCGAAACGCTGTATCTGCGCTTCCGCGTCCTGCAGTCGGCCCCGCTTCAGCTCAGCCGCCTCAACGGACTCAACGGCCAGAGCAGCTAATTGCTGCGACAGTGATTGTTGCAGTCGCTCGAGCTGGCGGCGGAGGCTTGCAAGGTCATCACCGCCGGGTTGAATGCCAAGACTGCCCAGGCCCGGAATCTCGATAACACCGGGTTCTAAAAGAAGCTTTTCACCCTGCCCCGCAATGTTCTGTCCATCCAGCGTCAGGCCTTTGCCTTCGGCCAGGTTCCAGGTAACCCGAGTGGCGACGGTTTGAATGCGGATATTCGCGTCATCCAGTTCGCGCTGGGTCTGCTTGAGCTGAAGCAACGCACTGGCGTCAATCTGGTTTTGCTGTTTCTGTTTTCGGGCGTCGTCCAGCGATGTCTGGATGCCCCTGGCCTTTTCCTGGCTTTGCTTCAGCCGGGTCAACTCTGCTTCAATTCTTGCGCGGTCCTTTTGCAGGCGCTCCCGCTTGTCCCTGAGATGGGCCTGCTGCACGGCCCCAGTGGCGAGTTGATAATGGCTGCGGGCACTCTCAACCGCCTTCACCAGCTCAGGGCTAACGAGCTCTTCCTGCTCAAGTTGTTTTTTGGCGCCCTGATAGCTCTGGTGGCGCTGTTCCAGCTGTTCGTTCTGGTTTCGCCAGTGGGCCTGGCTCTGTTGCAGCAAGGAGAGGTTTTGCTGCAGCTGCTTTAGAGAGTCCATACCGCGGTTCTGCTGTTCCTGCAGCGCCTCGACTTCCCGGTATTTTGCTTCCGCACGCTGCATGCTGCTCCGGGCCGCTTCCCAGGGCCGCTCCCGATTGGCCTGCTCGTGCTCAGCCGCCAGAGTGCCCAGGCGGTCTACCTGAACCTTATACTGGTCGACCCGCGCCTGCAGATCGGAGACGTTCTGTTGCAGCGTCTCCCGGGAGTTTACCAGCGCAAGATAGTCACCCCGTGGTTTTCCAGTGGCTGTCAGCAGCTCCTGCCTTTGCTGCTCCACTGCCTGGATAACGTCGTCCCCGCCGCTGCTGGCTACTTCACCGACCAGGTTATTCAAAGCGGATTTCAGGTGACCTCCGGCGTGCAGAACAGCCTTTTCGATGTTCTGCCCGGTGCCCTGCTCCACCCAGAGCAAGCCTGGGATACCCCAGTGTTCTTCTTTGCTGGCGCCCTTTTTGGGGAACTGATAGCCCAGCAATGCAGCAAGTTTCTCTTCAGCTTCTTCACCGCTGAACGCTGTGCTGTCTACCAGAAGATCACAGCGATGTCGCTTGAGAAAACGCTTGTCCAGTTGCCAGCGCTGTCCGTTGTGTTCAAACACGAGCTCAACCGTCGGGGCCGCAGAGGAATCTCCCCAGGGAGCCAGGTCTTCTGCGGATTTTGACCGGTAGCGCTCAAAAAACGCGGCACGAATGGCGCGAACCAGAGTGCTTTTACCGGATTCGTTGGGGCCGTGTATCAGGTTAATACCGGGCTGCAGATTATCCAGCTCCAGGCCTTGTCGGAACTGACGAAACTGCTCAACTCGCAGACGCTGAAGCTTCATTGGGCCACCTCCGCGTCCTTCGGCTTGAGCAGGCTGGCCAGAATGGCCAGCGCATCGCGCGCAACCTCTGCGTCACTGCCCTTATCCACTGCCTGTTGGCTCTCCCGCAGCTCCTGAACCACTTCTCCGAGATAACCATCCGCGAGCAGTGCGGAAATATCGTCGTCTGTGGGCTCAAGTTGCAGCCTGGTGCGGTCGCAGGTAACGGCGCGATAGCGTGCCTCTGCGATGGAGAGGGCTTCGGTCAGTTTCTGGTCACCCGCCAGTGTGAGAGTGCCCGCCAGTTTCAAATCCAGAACAGAGGCTTCAGGCAACTGGCTGATTCGATGCAACAACTCATCCAAATCAGAGGGTACCGACAAACTTTCCCGCCACTGGTGCCATTGATAACGCGCAGTTTCATGCCGGGTCACCTTCGGTGTTGCGCCCGGTTCTTTGATATCAACAATCAACACATAACCCGCGTCGTTATTACGGAAACGTTCCGGCTCCGGCGTGCCGCTGTACCAGGTGCGCGCGTTGATCTCCCGCACGCCGTGCCAGTCTCCCAGACCCAGGTAATCCAGCTTTGCGGTTTCTGTGCGGTCAGGGGCGATGGGATTTGTTGAATCTATGTCTTCAGGCAGCAAACCTTGCACGCTGCCGTGGGCCAGGCCTATGCGCAACAATTCCGGTGGCGTTTCCATATCGTCGAAGGGCTGGGTCAGGTCGCCATAGGTATGGCGCTGAGTCAGGGGTGCAGACAGCACAGCGATACCCTGCTCTGGCAATGGGGTAACACCGGACTCAAGCGCCAGATAGACGTTTTTCGGCACCGCGTCAAGCCGCTTTGCGCGCGTCCAGACACTTTCCGCGAGCGCCGCATCGTGGTTGCCGGGAAGCATCACCCAGGGGCCGTCAAAGCCGCGGGTGGCATTGAACACCCGCCGGATGGTGCGATCAGAGACCGTCTGGGCATCAAACACATCACCGGCCACCAGCACTGCATCACACTGATGCTCGGTCGCCAGCGCCGCCAGCCGTTCGATGGCCTCGTAGCGTGCTTCAACCAGCGCAGCACCGTCTTCGGTGTCAAACCGGCTGTAGGTCCGGCCCATCTGCCAGTCAGCTGTGTGTAGAAACTTTGGCACCTGCTTTCTCCTTGCTCTTTATAGTTGGCAACCGGCGGCTTATCGTTGGCAGCCAGAACAGCTCGTCGCACAATACAGGCTTGCGCTGCCGCCATAAAGAATTGCCACTTTGGGCATGGTACACTCAACGCAACTCAACGGGGTGCCGGGCAAATGCCGGGCTGAGACCATACCCGCGGAACCTGATCCGGATTATGCCGGCGAAGGGATTGAGCACTCACCGGCTTTGGTGGGGCCCGCGGCACGGTTGCCTTTTATGGTTACCCCTGATCTGCCGTGGAGGTTACAACATCATGCTCATTCGAGCGCTTACACTGTTCTTGCTCACCTTGGCCTCTGTGCCTGCAAATGCTCAGAAGGCATCCACACTCACGATTTATACCCACCCTTCTTTTGCTGCCGAATGGGGCCCTGGGCCGGCCGTTAAAAAAGCCTTTGAGCAGACCTGTAATTGCCAGATCAACTACGTGGTTCTGGACAGCGGCGGCGACATTCTTCAGCGCCTGCGCCTGGAAGGCGAAAGCACCCAGGCCGACCTGGTGCTTGGGCTGGACACTGGCACCATGGAAACAACGCGACAGACGGGTTTGCTCGCTAACCATGAAATCGATCTGTCAGCCGTGAAACTGCCCATCGACTGGCAGGACCCGGTGTTCGTGCCTTACGACTGGGGCTACTTCGCGTTTGTTTACGATACCGAACAACTGCCCGAGCCGCCGGCGAGCCTGGCGGAGCTTATCGCTGCGCCCGACGGTCTGAAGATTATCATCCAGGATCCCAGAACCAGCACGCCCGGCCTCGGCCTGTTGTTGTGGATGCGCCATGTATACGGCAACCAGGCTCCGGAGAAATGGCAGCAACTCAAGGGCAAAATCCTCACTACAACCAAAAGCTGGAGCGACGGCTATTTCTCGCTGTTCATGAATGGCGAGGCGCCCATGATTCTTTCCTACAGCACCTCCCCTGCGTACCACATGGCAGTGGACAAAACCGACCGTTACCAAGCTGCTGAATTCAAGGAAGGTCACTATCTGCAGGTTGAAGTGGCGGCTCTGGTAAAGTCATCCGACAAAAAAGAACTGGGCCGGGCGTTTCTCGACTTCATGCTCAGCGCCGATTTTCAGCGCCACATTCCGCTGAAAAACGTTATGTACCCCGCTACGGATCTGGGCGACGAGTTGCCAGAGGTGTTCGACAAACTGATTCAGCCTGCACAAGCGCTGTATTTTGACCCGAAGGCCGTCACCGAGAACCGGCGCGAATGGCTAAATGAGTGGCTGGATGCCATGACACGTTAATAAACGAGCGTGGATAATTTCATGAGTTACCAACGGCGCTCTGAACGGCGCTCGCAATGGCGCTCTCAATGGCACTCTCAATGCCATTCTGCACCTTTCAGCCACCCCGGGTGGCGGCTCTGGCCCGGGCTGGCTATAGCCAGTGCATTAATCGTGCTGGCAGTGGCGGGGCTGGGTGCGTTGATCTGGGAGGCTTCGCTACCAGATTTGAGCGAGCTCTGGCGTAACCGTTACCTGCGCACGGTGGTGACCTTTACCGTCTGGCAGGCATTTCTCTCTGTGGTACTCAGCTTGCTCGTGGCCGTCCCGATTGCCAGAATTCTGGCAAGGCAACCGGTATTTCCCGGCCGCGCTGTTTTGCTCCGTTTAATGGAGCTGAGCCTCGTGCTTCCCTCCATTGTGGCGGTATCCGGCCTGGTCAGTGTGTACGGGCGTCAGGGTTGGTTCACTGGCCTGGCCAACGACTGGCTGGGCGCCTCCTGGAACCTCTATGGTATCAACGGCATTGTGTTGGCTCACGTGTTTTTCAACGCGCCCCTGGCTGCACGGATTCTGTTACAAGCGATTGAGAGCGCACCGGCATCGCAGCGCCGGGTTGCCGCGCAATTAGGGCTTGGCCGCTGGTGGTATTGGCGTGCCGTGGAATGGCCGGCCGTGAAACCTGTCATGCCCGGCCTCGCGGCCCTGGTGTTCACCCTGTGTTTTACCAGTTTTGCCATTGTAATGACCCTTGGAGGCGGTCCGGCGGCCACGACCATTGAGGTTGCAATCTACCAGTCATTGCGCTTCGAATTTGATGCCGGCCAGGCCGCTCTTCTTGCCATGGTTCAGCTGGTCATTTGCGGCTTTCTCTGGTGGCTGGCAGCCCGCCACGGGCTCACCGCATCGCTACTCCCGGACAGGCAGGTTGCCTCACATCGAAGCAAAGCCGGCAGCTCACTCTGGGCGCGCCTGGGAGACGGCACCACCCTTGGATTGTTTTTGCTGTTTCTGGTGATGCCGCTGATGGCCATTTTGCTCAGGGGGCTTCCAGGCATGGGCTCGGCATTTTTTCCGGACAGCAGCTTTTCGGTTAATCCCGCATTGCTTGATGCCACTCTGAGAAGCCTGGCCATCGCCCTGCCCGCCGGGCTGATGTCCGTGAGCGCCGCGCTGCTGATTCTGGCTTGCGGAACCACAGCGTCCAGGCCTGCCATTACCCGGCTTACCGATGTGGCGGCCTACCTGCCGCTGATGGTCCCGCCGCTGGTTCTCGGCACGGGTCTGTTTTTGCTGTTCAGACCGAGCCTGGGTAATTCCAGCGAAGGGCTGGTACTGGTTACGCTGATCAACGCAATGATGGCATTGCCCTTTGTATTGCAGATGCTCCGAGGGCCAATGGGAAACCTGGATGCGGCAAGCCGTCAGCAGGCCGATCAGCTCGGCGTGCTGGGCTGGTATCGCTGGCGCTGGCTGCACTGGCCGCGCCTGCGCCGGCCATTGGCACTGGCAATGGCCTACGGCACCGGTTTGTCACTGGGGGATTTCGGCGTTATCGCCCTGTTCGGGAGCCCGGGCCAACCCACCCTGCCGGTGTTGCTTTACCAGCAACTGGGCAGCTATCGGATTGATGCTGCCGCCGCGACCGGGTTGTGGCTGGTACTGCTTCTGCTGATTCTGTTCAGCCTGTTTAACCGGCTGGGCTCGCCCCTGTTCAGAAACGGCCTGGCGATCAACTCATCCCGCACAGCTCCGGAGCATGAACATGCTTGAGGTAAAGAACCTGGTTTTCGCCTATCCGGGCCAAGAAACTCCGTGGAACTTTAATTTCACTGTGGAGCCAGGTCAGTGCATCGCCATCCATGGTGCCAGTGGATCCGGGAAATCAACGCTGATGAATCTTTTGGCAGGTTTTCTTGAACCTCAATCCGGCGACATCCTGTGGCAAGACAAAAGCATTCGCCACCTGCCGCCCTGGGAACGGCCAATGACCAGCGTGTTCCAGGAGCACAACCTGTTCGAGCACCTGAGCGTTGAGGCCAACATTGGTCTGGGCATTCACCCGGGGCTGAAACTCTCACCGGCGGATCAGCAAGCAATCGAACGGGGTTTGCAAAGCGTGGGCCTTGGCAACTTCGGCAAGCGATTACCCGGTGACCTTTCTGGCGGCCAGCGCCAGCGTGTTGCTCTGCTGCGGGCGATCCTGCGTCAGCAGCCAGTGATGCTGCTGGACGAGCCGCTTACAGGCCTGGACAGCGAGGCACGAGATCTTCTGAGGCAACTTCTACTGGAGCAAAAAACGCAAGGTGCTCTCATTGTGCTTGCCAGTCATGACGAGGAAGACCGTCGGATACTGGCAGATAGCGTCTGCAGTCTCTAAGCTAGTAAGCTAATAAACCGGACAAACCAACCTTTGGAATTCTGACACCCGTGCAAATACGTGCCAGTTCCCCAGAAAATGAAAACGCCTCCCAGGCCAGTCGCCAGCCTGGAAGGCTGACCGTTGAAAGCGGCGAGCTGGCTATCCACGGGGACTGGATGCTCGCCGACTATCAAACACTCAAACAGCGGGCGGCGGAGTATTCGGGCCAGCAGTGGAACTCTGACAACATTGATATCAAAGGCCTGGGACGAGTTGATACAGCAGGCGCATCTCTTCTGGCGAACCTGCTAGGCCCGGACTGCCTTGCCGCACTAGCGACGCAGGACAGCACCCTGCCCCAGGAACAAAGCGCACTGCTGCATGCTGTGGCGGATGCCATGCGGGAAAAGCAGCCGCCCCAGCCCGAAGGCCCTGCACCGGTCTCGCTATTCCTCACCGAAACTGGCAAGACGGTGGAGGCCCTTTGGCATCAGCTCTACTTGCTGGCCGGGTTTATTGGCCAGATTCTCGCAACATTGTTTGTTATTTTGCCAAGGCCCGGACGCTGGCGCATCACGCCGTTTGTCGCCGCCGTTCAGAACACAGGGCTCAATGCCCTTCCTATCGTTGCTCTACTCACGTTCCTCGTGGGCGCCGTGGTGGCCTTTCTTGGCGCCACAGTTCTGAAAGACTTTGGCGCCACGATATACACAGTCAATCTGGTCGCCTTCTCATTTTTGCGCGAGTTCGGTGCTCTGCTCGCCGCGATTCTGCTTGCGGGCCGCACCGCCAGCGCCTTCACTGCACAGATCGGCGCCATGAAAGTAAACGAAGAACTGGACGCCATCCGAACTCTGGGGCTGGATCCGGTTGAGCTGTTGGTGATTCCAAGGGTTCTGGCGATGATGGTGAGCCTGCCCATTCTTACCTTTGTGGGAATGCTCTCGGGCTTAATAGGCGGCGGTGTGGTTTGTGCGATTTCCCTGGACATTTCCCCGGCCCAGTTCATAGCGATTGTGGAACGGGATATTGCACTCAAGCACTTCCTTGTCGGTATGTCGAAAGCGCCCATCTTTGCCTTTCTGATCGCAGCCATTGGCTGCCTGGAAGGGCTCAAGGTAGGCGGTAGCGCTCAATCGGTTGGCGTGCATACGACATCCAGCGTGGTTCAATCCATTTTTATCGTTATTCTTCTGGATGCCGTTGCTGCACTTTTCTTTATGGAAATGGGCTGGTAAATCATGACCGACACAAAAGCTCAGAAAGCCGGCAGCGGGCCAACACCCGTCATCAAAGTCCGGGGGCTTGATAACCGCTTTGGCAGCCATGTTGTTCATGAGAATCTTGATCTGGATCTTTTCAAGGGCGAGATCCTGGGCGTTGTTGGCGGTTCGGGAACCGGCAAATCGGTGTTACTCAGAAGCATCGTGGGGCTACATAAACCCTCAAAAGGACAAATACGGGTATTCGGAAAGGATCTGGCCGGGTTGGGCGCCAAAGAGCGCTCGGAAACCGAGCAACGGTTTGGCGTTCTGTTCCAGAGAGGCGCGCTGTTCACCTCGCTGAACCTGCTGCAGAACATTGCCCTGCCATTGATTGAGCATTGCGGCCTGCCTCGTTCCGACGCGGAGGAACTTGCCCGCATGAAGCTCGCATTGACCGGTTTGCCGGCCGATTCCGCCCTCAAGTACCCGTCGGAACTCTCCGGTGGTATGGTCAAACGCGCAGCTCTGGCGCGATCCCTGGCGATGGACCCCGAAATCCTTTTCCTTGATGAGCCCACCGCTGGCCTTGATCCGATTGGTGCGGCGGCTTTTGACAAGCTGATTGTTACTCTCCGGGATGCACTGGGGCTGACCGTGTTTCTGGTCACCCACGATCTGGATACGCTGTATACAACCTGCGATCGGGTTGCCGTTCTGTCTCAAAAAAGGGTTCTGGTCGCAGACCGGATCGAAAAAGTCGCGACAACAGACGATTCATGGATTCAGGACTATTTTCAGGGCCCTCGCGGGCGGGCCGCCAGTTACGCATTCCGGGCTCAGGAAGAGCGCCGGCTAAGGGAGTAAGAGACTATGGAACCAAAAGCACATCATCTGATCATCGGGCTGTTTACGCTGATTGCGGTGGTGGCGGCACTGTTGTTCGCTTTGTGGCTGGCCAAGTCATCTGCTGACCGGGAGTGGGCCTATTATGAAATCGTTTTTGATCACGCTGTTGGCGGCCTGAGCAAGGGCAACCCGGTTCTTTATAGCGGTGTTGCAGTAGGCGATGTGCTTGAGCTGAACCTGGATCCGGACAACCCCAGCCACGTGCGGGTTCTGGTGCGGGTGGAGCAAAGTGTTCCGGTTCGAAAGAACACCCGGGCAGGAATGGTACTGGCTAATATCACCGGCAGCATGAGCGTTCAGTTCAGCGGTGGCAGCAAAGACAGCCCGGTGCTGAAGAAAGGCAGCAGAGATCACCCAGCGCTGATTACCGCTGAGCCTTCGCCGTTCAATAGCCTCCTGACCAACGGTGAAGTTCTGTTGACCAAAGCAGATACGTTGCTCACCCGCGCGAATAAGGTTCTTTCGGAAGAAAACACTGAAAACCTGACGATAATTCTCCGCAACGCCAGGGAAGCAAGCGACTCTCTGCTTGGCGGCCGTGATCAACTGATAGCCCTGCTTGAGCGTATGGACGATGCCAGTAAACGGACTGCCGAAGCGGCATCCAAGGTGTCTGCAGTCTCGGATAGCGCCAATGCCCTGATCCAGAACGAGGGCAAGACGGTACTGATAACAATGAACGCAGCCATGACAAGGGTTCAGGAAACAGTCAAACGTATTGATCAGTTAACCCGTGATAACGAAGGCGCTCTGGATTCGGGGCTACAGGGTATGGGTGAACTGGCCCCGGCGCTGAGAGAGCTTCGCAATACTCTCAGAAATCTGAACCAGTTTACCCGCCGACTGGAAGAAGACCCCACAGGCACTCTCTGGGGCGGCCCCACAATCAAGGAGGTACCCCAGTGAATAGAACTTATGCAAAAATTTTCAAGGCTGCAGGTACCGCGCTGGTGTTTTCCGGGATGATGACCGCCTGTACTGTTTTCCCGTCACCGGAAGCGCCGCGAGTGATGGACTTTCCGGTTCCGCAAAACCTGAAAAAGAGTGAAACCAGCCGGCCTCAAGGCCTTCGTATTGATACTCCTTTTGCTTCCGAACCCTTCAACAGCACACGGATTCTGGCTAAGCCTGAGCCTTGGGAATTCAGGGCTTATGGTGGAGTCCGGTGGCGGGATACGGCGCCGGTTATTCTGCGGGATATGCTGGTGGGCGCCTTCAGGGCAAACGCAGGCTTCCGTGATGTGACCATGGATACAGGCCCTGGCAATACTGATCTGACCCTGGTTACTGAAATTACGGCTTTCCATGCCGTCAGCCACGGTGACAGCACCCGGGCAACCGTTGCTGTCTATGGGCAACTGATCGATAACCACTCACGGGAAACACTCTGCTCCGATAACTTTATAGTTTCCACGCCTGCCGGAGACAATAGTATAGATTCGGTTGTCCAGGCGTTCGGAAGCGCCGGAGGAAGGCTGGCAGAACAGGTTATCGACTGGGCAAACGCCTGTGAAACGCGTCCTGTCAGCCCTCTTCAGGGAACAGGTCCGGCAAGGCGGCCTTGATGTAAAGCCCCATAGACCAGAGTGTTAAAACCGCTGCGACATACAATAGAGCCACGGCAACCTCTGAAAGAAGCTGACCCGGAGGAAACGCCAGCAACCCCACAATAGATGCCATCTGCGCCGTGGTTTTGATCTTGCCAATGTAGGAAACAGCAACGCTTGCGCGACTGCCGATTTCTGCCATCCATTCCCGCAGCGCGGATATCACAATTTCCCGGCCGATAATGATCGTGGCCGGTATCGTTAGCATAATCGCGGAATATTCCTGGATCAGCAGCGCAAGGGCTACCGCCACCATCAATTTGTCGGCAACAGGATCGAGAAAAGCGCCAAAAGGCGTGCTCTGGTCAAGCTTGCGGGCAAGATAACCATCCAGCCAGTCTGTCGCGGCCGCTATGGCGAAAATCGCCGCACTCAACATATAGCTCCACTGTACGGGGAGATAAAACACCACCACAAAGACCGGAATCATGATGATGCGGGAGAGTGTAAGCAGGTTGGGTAAATTCATACGGTTATTACTCGTCGTGCAGTGCTGCGTATATGTTTTCAGCCAGTGATTTGCTAATGCCCTGAACCTTGGTCATTTCATCAACGCTGGCCTTGCGTAGATCCTGTATGCCGCCAAAATAACGGATCAGCTCCCGACGACGTTTGGGGCCAACCCCTTCAATACCTTCCAGGGTCGACTGGCGGCGTTTCTTGTCACGTCCAGCACGGTGCCCGGTAATGGCGAAGCGGTGAGATTCATCCCTTATGTGCTGGATCAGGTGCAGTGCCGGCGAATCGGCAGGCACTCGGAACACGTCACCGGTCAGGGCATCAATCAACTGCTCCATGCCTGCACGCCGGGTTACGCCCTTAGCCACACCGATCAGGGGGATATCAGAAACCCCCAGTTCATCAAAGACTTCCCGGGCAATGCTCAACTGCCCCTTACCACCATCAATGAACACAAGATCCGGACGCTTGCCCTCACCCGCGACCATACGGCGATAGCGACGAGTCAACACCTGACGCATGGCGCCATAATCGTCTCCGGCTGTCACACCTTCGATATTATACAGTCGGTAATCACTTTTGAGGGGGCCATTCTCATCGAAAACCACACAGGATGCGACGGTATTTTCACCGTGGCTGTGACTGATATCAAAACACTCCATCCGTGACGGCGTTTCGGTGAGCTCCAGCATGTCTCGCAGCGCCAATAAGCGGCGATAGACGGTTTCTTTACTGGCGAGATGCGTAAGCAAGGTTTGCCGGGCGTTGGTCATGGCCAGTTCGAGCCAGCGACGGCGCTCACCCCGCACATTTTTACGTATGCGGGTCTCGCGGCTTGCCGCATCGGAAAGCGCCTGAGCAAGAAGCTCCTGGCCGTCGACATCGACAGGTACCAGAACATCTCTCGGAATTTCGCGGCGGGTGTTGCCGCCAAAATAATATTGACCGAGAAAGGCACTGAGCAGCTCGCCTTCGGACTGCTCCAGGGAATAGCGGGGAAAGTAATCCTTGGTCCCCAGAACCCTGCCGCCGCGCACAATGATAACCACAATGCACACAACACCGGCATCCTGCGCAATGGCAACAACATCAGCATCGCCGCCCTCGCCGTCTACCGACTGCTGTTCCTGTACGTGGCGCAGATGGTTGATCTGATCACGGCAGGAAGCGGCTTTCTCAAACTCAAGATTTTTGGCGGCCGCCTCCATGGCGTCCATCAAGTCACGAATAATGACCGGGTTTTTGCCTTCCAGAAACATGGTGGCGTGACGGATATCCTGAAGGTAGTCCTCGGGTGAAATGTACTCCACGCAAGGTGCCGTACAGCGGTTAATCTGATACTGCAGACACGGGCGCGTCCGATTTTTAAAATAGCTTTCACTACAAGATCTTATGCGGAAAACCTTCTGCAATACATTAAGACTTTCCTTGACGGCACCCGAGCTCGGAAACGGCCCATACCAGGTACCTCCTCCCTTTTTCGTGCGCCCACGCCGGAACGTCAGCGAGGGGTAATCGCTGTGGGAAGAAACGTAAATATAAGGATAGGACTTATCATCCCGGAGCAGGATGTTGTAAGGCGGCCGCAGTGACTTGATCAGGTTCTGCTCCAACAACAGAGCTTCTGTCTCACTGCCGGTGATGGTCACTTCAATAGAGGCAATCTTTGCGACCAAAGCTTCCGTTTTCGGTGCGAGGCCGGTCTTGCGGAAATAACTGCTGACCCGTTTTTTCAGGTTACCCGCTTTTCCGACATACAGAACGGAGCCGCCGTCGTCATACATTCGGTAGACACCGGGCCGCTCCGTCAGCTGTTTCAGGAAGTTTTTACTGTCGAACTCCCCGCTGCTTTCGCTCGTGGAATCAGACCTTGTGGGCATCAAGTAACCCGAGTCGCACTGCCATCAGGGCCAACTCAACATCGCTGGAGATCTCCAGCTTTTCAAAAATGCGGTAACGGTAGCTGTTAACAGTTTTCGGGCTGAGGCAGAGTTTGTCAGAAATGTTCTGAACTTTCTGGCAGTCCACCACCATCATGGCTATCTGCATCTCACGCTCGGAAAGGCGATCAAACAGCGACAACTCGCCCTCTTCGTCCTTGTCACCGCCCAACTGCTTGAGCGCCATTTTCTGGGCAATTTCCGGGCTGATGTACCGCTGCCCTGAGTGGGCCATGCGAATTGCACGAACCATTTCCTGGATATCAGCACCTTTGGTGATATAGGCGGAGGCACCGCTTTGCATTACACGGGCAGGATAAGGATCATCGGCGCAGGCGGTTACCACGATCACACGGATTGTATCGTCAATTCGCAAAATACGCCGCGTAGCTTCCAGCCCGCCAATGCCCGGCATCCGGATATCCATTAGTACGATATCCGGGCGATCTTTACGCACAAATGCTATAGCGTCTTCACCAGACTCAGACTGACCGAGAACATCAATATCCGGATTGTCCGCGAGCATCCGGGTTATCCCGGAACGAACCAGCTCATGGTCATCTACAACCAGTACCCTGATCAAAATTCACCTCGCACACTGCTTTCGGAAATCAGCGCGATTGTAACGGTTACAGACGTCCCCGGGTAGGTGCAAACCGAAATACACCGGGAGGTTAAGCATTCATTTCGGCGCACCAAGCCCGGCTATATTCTCCACCGGATCAAACCAGACAACCAGGTCGCCTCTGCTAATGGCCGCCAATACGTGACTCCGCTCGGCCAGAGGGTTTTCAGTATCATTAAGCCCATGGAGGCGAGTGCAATACTCCTCTGCCAGACCATTCAGTTGATCTTCCGTCAGCAATTCCTTGTCTACAATGAATTTTTCCTGGCGGGGATCGGGCTGTGGCTGGTGCGCGGCTTCGTCACTCATATAATCTCCAGTAAAGAACGCTATCTTAAGGATTATGCCGGCCAAGGAGAAGCCTCACCCACTTTCAAAATCCGCAACGATTCTCTATTATCCCTCGTTTTCAAAACGTTTGGATGCTAATGAACTCATTGGTTTTTCGCCTGACACTTCCGATTCTGTTCGGTTACCTCCCTCTCGGCATGGCTTTCGGGGTGCTCTTCACAACCCAGCTTGATTACCCATGGTGGGCTGCTCCGCTCATGGGCGTGGTGATCTATGCCGGTGCCGGCCAGATTCTCGCGGTCAGTCTGCTGGCAGCGAGCGCGGGCTTGCTGGAAGTATTCATAGCCATGTTCGTACTAAACGCCCGCCACCTTTTCTACGGACTTTCGTTGCTCGGGCAATTCCGGGGCGCAGGCTGGCGCAAGCTCTATCTGATTTTCGGGCTGACTGACGAGACCTACTCACTGCTCACCAGCCGGCCCCGCTCTCAGGACGCCATTCATGAGCTCGACGTGGATTTTCGGATCACGGCATTCAATCAGGTTTACTGGGTGATCGGCTGCACCCTGGGGGCGCTTCTGGGGCGGAATCTGGTCTTCGACAGCACAGGCATTGAATTCGCGCTTGTGGCTCTGTTTATCGTGCTGACCATAGAACAGCTCAAAGCCCTGGGGGATGCTTTTCCGGTCTGGGCCGGCGCGGCAGCTGCCGGGGTCGCTATGATTCTGCTGCCACCCGCTCATCAGCTAATCGGCGCGATCGCCATCGTTACTGCCGTGCTTTTGCTGCAATACCGCAATCTGCGGGCCAGATCCAGCGCGGAAGGCGACAACCATGTCTGAAACAGCCTATCTCGTTGCATTCATCGCCGTTGCTGCAATCGCGACCTTTGCAACCCGAATCATTCCTTTCCTGTTTTTTGAGCGTCATACCGAGCACCCTCTCATCAAACATCTGGGGCGTTATCTGCCAGCAGCCGTTATGGCTTTGCTGGCCACGGTGTTTTTGCAGCGTTCGGGGGATTGGTCAGCGACAGTGCCCGGGCTTGACGCCATTCTGGCGGGCGCGCTGGTGGTGATCGTTCATCTGTGGCGCCGCAATGCCCTCCTCTCGATTGCAGCAGGTACGGCGGTCTATATGCTAATACGCCAGACTGGCGTACTGGAATCGTTGCTCGTCGGCTGAGGCTTTGCCTCAGCGCTGTCCTTCCAGATTAGCAACCAGCCTTGAGTCACTCAGAGCAGCAGTGCGATGTTTGACCACCCCTTTGTACTCAGAGCTTTCAATCATTGTCATAAACGCGTCGATTGATGGATAGCGTACAAGCAGAACCTGATCCCAGGATTCATCTGGCGGCGCAATGAGTGAGCCAACGCTGCGACCAGACCAGATGACTTCGGCTCCCACGGTGCTGACACATTCAGCCGCCTCGCGCAGATAGAGCTGATAGG
Source organism: Marinobacter antarcticus (assembly GCF_900142385.1). Classification (NCBI taxonomy): domain Bacteria; kingdom Pseudomonadati; phylum Pseudomonadota; class Gammaproteobacteria; order Pseudomonadales; family Marinobacteraceae; genus Marinobacter; species Marinobacter antarcticus. The sequence continues at coordinate 337,483 of NZ_FRAQ01000002.1, read as the reverse complement.
CTTCGCGCCCGCTTCGCTCAGCGGATTCATCGTCGTAGCTTGCTTTGTCGCGGAACCGTAGCAGGTTAAGCATCACCACAGGCTGGTCTTTAGGCGTGTCTGCCAGAACTCTCTTCAGCTGTTCCGGCGCGGGATTTACGGCGTTCATGCTGGCCCTCTTGTTCTGATAAGTTGCGGGTACTATAGCCCACCCGCTATGGCTCTCGGCAAGTGATTTCATTACCTTTGCGTCAGATCTATTATATGAGCTTCACTCCTTTGCCCCCTGGCCACCCCGAATGGATCTGATCAGCCTTTTTCAACAGACACTGGAAACCATCCTCCCGGTTTTTGCCATGGTGTTTATCGGGCTCGGGCTCCGAAAAGTTAGCTGGATTGACGACACCTTCGTGCACACGGCTTCAGCTCTGGTCTTCAAGGCAACACTGCCAACTCTGGTTTTTCTCAGCATTATAAAAGCCGACCTCAGTGCTTCACTCAATCCCCGGCTGCTGAGCTTCTACCTCTTTGCGACCCTGGCCAGCTTTGCCCTTGCCTGGCTGTGGGCCCGCTGGCGCGTAATCCAACAAGATCGCGGCGTCTATGTGCAGGGGGCCTTTCGGGGCAACTGCGGCATTGTCGGGCTGGCATTGGCGGCAAGTCTGTACGGGGATTTCGGGCTTTCAGCGGGCAGTATTCTGCTGGGGCTGGTCATTCTTTCTTACAACGCACTTTCGGTGATCGTGCTCGCAGCTTACCAGCCAGGGCAATCCCCGGAGTGGCGACGCATCCTTCAGGATATTCTGCGTAATCCTCTGATACTTTCAGTGTTCGCCGCCATTCCTGTGGCCTGGCTTGATCTGCAGCTGCCTGACTGGGTAATGACCAGCGGTGACTATTTTGCCTCTCTTACTCTGCCGCTAGCTTTGCTGTGCATCGGCGCAACGGTTTCGCTCAGCGCTCTGCGCAGTGACAGCTCAACCGCATTCAGCTCCGCGCTGATGAAAATGGTGATACTGCCTGCACTGTGCACCAGTGCTGCGTGGGCGGTAGGTTTCTCCGGCCCCGAGCTCGGCCTGTTGTTCCTGTTCTTCGCGAGCCCGACCGCCGCCGCCAGTTTTGTGATGGCCAAAGCGCTCGGCGGAAACGACCGACTGGCGGCGAACATCATTGCCATAACCACGCTGATGGCGAGTGTCACCATAACCTTGGGAGTATTTCTCCTGAAAGGTGCAGGGCTGATTTAACCTTCGTCCTGAGAAACCACTCAAAGGTGGCCGGCAACCTGCTTCACCATCAAAAATCCACGCCTGCAACCCTCCAGATAACCTGAACCGAACAGGTTGTAGTGGTTCAAATAATGGTAAACCCAGGTTGCTGACCAGCGGTTCGGTTGCGGCGACAGCCCTATGTAATTGTCGCCTCCCCAGCCATATTGAAGCTTCGGAGACTTGTGCATTTGCGCAAGCCCGTCGCCAAGCATCTGGAATGTGGCCGTTGTTGCGGCACCCGAATCAATCGCCTCAATCTCCATTTCCGTCTCGCCGACACTGCGTACCTCTGGCACCCGAATGCAGAATACTCCCGCATCACGAAGCGCGGCCCTTAGGCTATCAAGACCTTCCGCTTCACAGATCAATGCATCCGCATATCCGGCACCGTTATGTTTGGTGAATACGCCCGCCATTAGCCGTTAATCTCCTTGGACACTCGCGCGTTCAAACGTTAGATTCATACGAAGCTTGGCATTTCGAGCATTCACCGACAAATCAGGGCCACCGATGACTGAAGGAAAGCCGTTTTCTCAAGCCTGTGAGAACAATAAACAGGTTATTCTCGAAAAACTTGCTGCGGTATTCAGCAGCCCCGGAACCATTCTGGAGATCGGCACAGGCACCGGACAACACGCGGTTCATTTTGCCGGAAACCTGCGGCACGTAACTTGGCAACCAAGTGACCATCCGAGCAATTATCAGCTCTGCGAGCCACGGCTAGCAGAGGCACGGCTGCCAAACATCAGCAAACCATTGGCCCTGGACGTCAGTATCAGCGACTGGCAATTGCCACCGGTCAACGGCGCCTTTTCCGCCAACACCGCCCACATCATGTCGTGGCAGGAAGTTAAAGCCATGTTCCGGGGCGTCGCTGCCAATCTCCAGCAAGGCGAGGCTTTCTGCTTATACGGACCGTTCAATTACGGTGGAACGTTCACCAGTGCCAGCAACCAGCAGTTTGACGCATCGCTGAGGCGACAGAAACCGACAATGGGCATTCGGGATATGGACGATTTGGAGCAAATCAGCAGTGAAAACGGGCTGATTCTGGAGTCGGACTTTGAGATGCCGGCCAATAACCGGCTGCTGGTATGGAGAAAGCATTAAGCGTGGCGAGCGCGCACTGCTCAGTGCTGAAGAGTCTCCGTCGTCCAATGAAGCACAACGACGCACATTGAATGATTGCTCAAATTAATGTTGAACGATCACTCAAGTTCAGTTAATGTTGGTTCCTCAGGCGCACTCAACGAAAAATTACGCCCGAATATGAGCGATCGCTCAAGTTTGGATCGCCATCGTTGAGATAATGTAAGCATTTAACTTTCAAGCCCATTTTGAGGAGTCATACCATGACCAATCTTACCCTTCACGATAAGCAAAGCGCACCACAAGAAAGCCATGATCTGCTCGACAAATCCGTCAAGGCCTTCGGGAGACTTCCGGGCCTGCACGCGGTCATGGCTGAAGCGCCCGGACTGCTCGAAGGTTATCAGCGGCTTCATCAGCTGTTCCTGGACAGCAGCTTTGATGACGAGGAAACCACTGTGGTGTGGCAGACCATCAACGTTGAGCATGCTTGTCACTACTGCGTGCCAGCTCACACCGGCATCGCCAAGAGCATGAACGTTGATGACGCCATCACCGACGCGCTGCGTAATGAAACGCCGTTGCCGACGGATCGACTTGAAGCCCTCCGTGACTTCACCCTCGCCCTTGTGCGTGGCCGTGGCAACGTTGATGACAGCGCTATGAAAGCATTTCTGGATGCTGGCTTTACCAAGCGTCAGATCCTTGAGGTCGTTCTTGGCACGGCTCAGAAGGTCATGAGCAACTACACCAATCACCTCGCTGACACGCCGATAGACAAGCCGTTCCAGAAGTTTGAGTGGCACAAGGCTGATTAATTGCACAGCAAGTCAGCGGCGAGCAGTTTTAAACAACCCGCCATCTTCACTAAAGCAATGAGAGCCGGCAGATACGCACAGAATATCAGTGCGTATCTGTGTCTGTATCTGTACCACCATCTATACGCAGTGCTTCCAGAGACAGCGCCATATCTTCTGCCAAGGCGTGCACGGCAGCACTGCCCACATCACGCTGAGCAAAAGCCCGCAGCCCCATCACCTCTGCCTGTAACCGACGGCCGAGCCGAACCGGATCAAGACTGCTATCCAGCTCACCCACCTGTTGTGCGTCGGCGAAACGATCCACAAAGCGCTTTTCCATGCCAGCCAGCAAATCTTCGGCCTTGCGCCGGGCTACCTGTTCTCGCTCACCCAGCTCCAGCAAACTTTTTACCAGCATGCAGGCACGACTTGGCAAATCCTGGTCACAAAGCCCACCGAGCCCTCTTAAATAAGCTGCCAATCCCGCCAACGGTGACTCGTGGGCATACAACGTACGCTCGAGATTCGCCAGCCCCAGACTGGCATAACGTTCCAGAGACTCCTGGAAAAGCCCGTCTTTACTACCAAAGGTTGCATAGATGCTGCCCGGTCGCATGTCGAGCGCTTTCTCCAGGTCCTTCAGCGAGGTGGCATGAAAGCCTTTCTGCCAGAACAGGAGCAACGCCCGCTCCAGAGAATCCTGCCGGTTGTGAATCATTGCACGAGCCATGGTGATTTCCAGTTATCGGTGCCGCAATACAGCGCGGCAATGGAGTCTGAGTGATTACTCAACTTTATATTGAGCAACCACTCAAGTCCAGCTACAGTCCCTGAGTTGAACTACCATTCCGACACGCACCTGCGCCAGAAACAGCAAGAGGATGCCCCATGCAAAATAAAGCCTTCCCCTCGATAATCGTATTCGACGTAAACGAAACACTGCTCGACATCACTGCCCTGGAACCTTTGTTCGATCGCATCTTTGGCGATCCGCGCGTGCTTAGAGAATGGTTCGCCCAGCTTGTGCTTTACTCGCAGACAATGACCCTTTCCGGCCTTTTTACACCCTTCGGCGAGCTTGGCATCGGTGCGCTGAGAATGACGGCGAGTATTCATGAAGTGAGTATTACGGATGCAGATATTGCAGAGCTGAAAGAACGGATGAGTTCGATGCCGGCACATCCCGACGTTGTGCCGGCCCTCACCCGCTTGCAGAATGCCGGATTTCGCATGGTGACATTAACTAATTCCGCCAGCAGCGCTTCACCAACCCCGCTCGAAAAAGCAGGCTTAAGTCGTTTTTTTGAAAGGAATTTCAGTGTCGACGCTGTCGGCAAATTCAAGCCGGCCCCTGAAACCTATCGCCTGGTCGCCACAGAGCTATCTGTCGAAACTTCAGACCTGTGCCTTGTAGCCTGCCACCTGTGGGATACCATTGGCGCCCAGGCCGCCGGCTGCCGTGGAGCTCTTCTTACACGGCCCCACAACGCGCTACTGCCCGCCGCAGGCGTACCCTCTCCGCATCTTGTTGCAGCGGAACTCACAGCTCTGGCCGATGAGATTATCAGCCTTCAGTAAGCACCCTCAAATCTGGCTGGCTCCATTTAGGCCCCCTCAAGTTTTGACATTTTCCTGATAAAACCTCCACAAAGTCGTGACACGGAGTGGGCTATGGTACCCGCTCAATGTCAGGCCGACTTTGTCAGTCCTCAAGGTGGTTGTTTTCGTCATGAAAAAATTCTTACCGCTCCAATTGCAAGGATTTATTGCTGCCGGCGGCCTTGCCACGTTGTTTCACTGGCTTGTTATGGCTGCGCTGATCGGCGCAGGGCTTGAGCCAACGTTGGCGACCGCAACCGGAAGCGTATCTGGAGCCGCACTAAACTACGGCCTCCAGCGGCGTCTGGCGTTCCGAAATGCCGGCCCTCACAGATTCACCCTATGGCGCTATGTTGGCTCCTGTTTTGTCGCCTGGCTCTGCAATCTCGTTTTTTTCTTCCTGCTCAACAGTTTCCTGGAACTTCCTGTCATGCTTTCACAAGTCATTACCACAGGTCTTGTTGCTGCACTGAATTACATCGTCTACCAAAGGCTGGTTTTCCATGAACAAACACAGTGAATTTTCCGCTATGCCTTTCGACACGCCGCTGTTATCACTGGTGGTACCGCTATTCAACGAGCGCCCGATGCTGCCGCTTTTCTTTGAACGGGTTTTGCCTGTGCTTGCCAAGCTGGACCTACACTGGGAAATCGTACTGGTGGATGATGGCAGCGACGATGGCAGTGCCCAGTATATCCGCAGCGTTATCGATCGAACGCCCGGCGTCCGACTTATCAAACTGAGCCGAAATTTCGGCAAGGAAGCCGCCATGACGGCGGGGCTGGAGCACGCCAGGGGGGATGCGGTGATTGTGCTGGATGCCGATCTGCAAGATCCGCCTGAGCATATCCCCGCAATGGTCGAGTGCTGGCAGTCCGGGGTTGACGTTGTCCTGATGCAGCGTCGCTCACGGGCGGGCGAAACCGCGTTCAAACGCTGGAGTGCACACCTTTTTTACCGGTTGCTGAACCGAACAAGCCACACCGATATTCCGGTGGACACTGGCGACTTTCGGTTGATGAGCCGAAAAGCGATTGACGCTCTGCTGGTGCTGAAAGAACGGAATCGCTACATGAAAGGGTTGTTTGCCTGGATCGGCATGCCGACCCAGATAATCCAGTACGACCGTGAGCCTCGAGTGGCCGGGGAGACAAAATGGGATTACCCCGGGCTGGTAGGCCTAGCTCTTGAAGGGCTGACCTCGTTTTCTGTTTCGCCATTGCGCTGGGCGACCGTGATCGGGCTCATTGCCGCCAGCGTGGGTGCGGTATTCGGCCTGTGGATTGTAGTCAAGGCACTAATGCTGGGCGATGCCACCGCCGGTTATCCCTCGCTTGTGGCCATCATCAGCTTTCTAGGCGGCATCCAGTTGATGAGTGTGGGCATCGTGGGTGAATATGTCGGCAAGACCTACATGGAATCGAAACAGCGGCCGGTGTACCTCACAGAGGAAGTGATCGAAAGCCCGGAAGGTGTGCGTCAACACGCTAACCGCAAAATGACGGAGACGCGTCATGTCAAAGCGGTTTAACGTATGGCTGCTGATATTGGCAGCGATATTGATTAGCCGATTCATCGGCATGGCGCTGTTCCCCTTCGCCGACACCACCGAGCCTCGTTACGCGGAAATTGCCCGCTTGATGGCCGAAACCGGTGACTGGATTACGCCCTGGTTTGAGCCTGGTGTCCCTTTCTGGGGTAAACCGCCCTTGTCGTTCTGGGCCCAGGCGGCAGCCATCAAAATATTTGGTGTCTCGGAGTTTTCGCTGCGCTTTCCGTCCTGGCTGGCAACGCTTGCCATGGTCTGGCTGGTCTGGCGACTGGCGCGGCAACTCTGGAGTGTTCAGGTGGCTCAATGGAGTTGCCTGGTCTTCGCAACCATGGCGCTCACTTATATCAGCGCCGGTGCCGTGATGACAGACGCCTTCCTGGCGCTGGGCACCACGCTCACTCTGGTCAGCTTTTGTTTGGTAATGTCGGGAGAAAGCGGCCTTTGGCGATGGCTTTTCTTTCTTGGAATGGTTATCGGACTCCTGTCCAAGGGGCCGTTGGCCCTGGTGCTGATCGGGATTCCCATCGTATTGTGGTTACTCCTCTCATGGCGGGAAGCGACCAACAACCTGCGACGGCTGCCCTGGTTTAGAGGAACACTGATGACGGCCCTGCTGGTCTGTCCCTGGTACATACTGGCTGAGTTAAAGACCCCTGGATTTCTGGATTACTTTATCGTTGGGGAGCATATTCGCCGGTTTCTGGACCCGGGGTGGGCGGGAGACCTCTACGGCAGCGCCCATGATCAGCCCAAAGGCATGATCTGGATGTTCTGGTTGTGGGCCTCGTTCCCCTGGGGCATCGTCGCGCTTTTGAGCCTGACACTGGCGTGGTTAAGGGGCAAAAGAAGCGGCATTGTAAGCAAGACAATATCGAATCCCGGCGTTAGCTTTGTGCTGCTTAGCGCACTGGCACCGATGCTGTTTTTTACGCTCGCAGGCAATACACTCTGGACTTATATACTGCCGTCGTTGCCGTTTACCGCCATTCTGATCGGTCGCTGGGTGTCAGAATGCAAGTCTTTCTGGTTATCCTCTATACGGGGTGGCCTGGTGGCGTTTGTGCCTGTTTTACTCACCGTGCTCGTGGGTCTGGTCGCCATAGGCTGGATGCCGCTCAAGACAGAGAAAGAACTGGTAAGCTATTACCAACAGATCAGGGAAGCCAATGACAGCCCGCTGATCTATCTGGATGATCTGCCATTTTCAGCCAGATTTTACTCAGGCGGAACTGCCTTGGAAGTCACCAAGAACGGTTTGATCAACTTGCCCGGCGCCCGCGCATTTCAACACCTGTATGTCGCGGTGCCCAGAACCTGGTCAAGCGACAGAGTGGCTGATCTATCCCCGTCAGCTCGAAAGGTTATGGAAAATAATCGCTATCAATTGTTGGTCATTGGGGGGTTGCTCCGCGATCAGCAGCCGATGTCTGACGCCAACGGAGTTCGCTCGAATGACATCTAATCAAGCTTCTCTCAGGCTATTGATTGTAGAGGACCAAATGGACCTGGCGGAAAACCTGTTCGAGTTTCTGGATGAAGACCGCTACACCCTGGACTTTGCCGCTGACGGTTTGACCGCATTGCACCTGCTGGCCACGCAAAGCTATGACGTTATCGTGCTCGACCTGATGCTACCCGGTGTCAATGGTTATGATATTTGTCGGCGCATCCGTCAAGACCTGCAATGCCAGACCCCCGTTATTCTGATGACGGCATTAAGCTCCCTGACCGACAAGGAAAAAGGGTTTGATTGTGGTGCGGATGATTACCTCGTGAAGCCATTTGAACTGCGTGAGCTACAACTACGAATTGAAGCCTTACATCGTCGCTATTCGCCGCAGCGGCCGGTTTTAGCGGCCGGTGATATTCTGTTTGACCCGGGCACACTGGAAGTGGAGTTGCACGGGTTAAAAACGGCTTTATCCGGCACACCAGCGCGCCTGTTTGAATTGCTGGTGCGGGCGTATCCCAGTTTTCTTAGCCATGAGGCGTTAACTGATGCCTTATGGGGAGCCCACCACGGTGAAACGGAAGGCAATAGCCTCCGTACTCATATTTATACACTTCGTAAATCTCTGCAGACAGGCGTGGGCAACGGCCTGGTAAAAACAATCCATGGACGGGGGTACAGTTTGGAAGTCCCTGCAAAAGAGAACGCCGATACACCATGAAGTCATCTTTGACCAAACGCCTGGCCCGAACTCTGTTTTTCCTGCTTGCTGCGACCACAGCCACTTCCATGTTGATTGTCGAGCTGTTCGTTAATGACGTTGAGGACACCATTCTGGCCTTGGAGCTGAAGGCTGAAGCCGACTATTTCACGGAGCAGCTGGGGGACGGAAGTTTTCATCCCGTAAAAACGGCGCAACTGGAGGTGGTTTTCCTGCCACAAGGCGAGGCCGAGGCTGTACTACCGGAATATTTCCGGGGTCGATCCTTGCCATTTTCCCGGGAAATCATGGTGGGCAAGACAACACTGTTGATATACGGCGAACAGCTGAAAGCACCTTATGGCAAGCTCTTCCTGGCCCAGGATATTACCATCATGGAAAATCGTGAGTCCTTGGTTATGCTTGCCCTGGTTGGTGTGGCCGGCTTGATGCTACTAATCGGCTTTTTTGTTGCCCGAGCAGGAGCACGGCACCTGGTCCGTCCTTTCAAGAAACTAACTCATGAAGTCCAGAGCACGGTCCCCGGATCATCGATGCAGAAAATCGCCACGGACTACCGTGATCATGAGTTTTGCGATATCGCCGAGGCGTTTAACCGGTTTCTATCCGCGCTTGAACACCATATCGAGCGGGAAAAATCGTTTGTGAAGTTGGCCAGCCATGAACTTCGCACACCTCTGGCCGTGATGAGTGGCGCCCTGAACGTACTGGAACAACGCCAAAGCTTGTCGGCGGCGGATCAGAAAACCCTCGCCCGCATCCGTCGGGCCATGCAAACCATGAGCGACGATACAGAAGTCCTGCTTGAACTTGCCCGCAGTGAAGCATCCAGAGGCGATGCCAGAACCATTGTGCTGCAAGAGGTCGTCCAGAACACAATTGATGACCTGGAACATGGACACCCGGTCCATGCAGGCCGGATCAAGGTCTACAACGACAGCCCCGGGCTGAGAGTCAAAACCCATCCCGCTCTGGTACGTATGTTAATGCGCAACCTGTTGCAGAATGCGCTGCGCCACACCCGTGCTGACGTTGAGATTCGAATGATTGAAAACAGAATCTCGGTGCGAGACTTCGGGGCCGGGCTTCCTGATAAAGTAACCGAGCACCTGAGCTCTATTGCAGCGCCCAGTGCCATTACCTCCCCGACCGGAGAGCTCAGCAACACCACCTTTGGGTTGCTGATCGTCCGGCTGGTTTGTGAGCAACTGGGCTGGGATCTCGAGGTCGCACAATCAGACAACGAGGGAACGGAGTTTCTGATCCACGTTCATAGCGTCGTCTGATAATCGGGAGTGGAGAGTAGACCTCATCAGTAGCGGGTCAAGAAAGTACCAAGGAGTCGTCAAAGCCCACAGCGGCAATAGTCGGGGCCTTAAAATGAAAAACCCTGACTTTCGAGATGAAAGTCAGGGTCTTAAATTGGCGGAGAGAGAGGGATTCGAACCCTCGAAACGCTATTAACGTTTACACACTTTCCAGGCGTGCGCCTTCAGCCACTCGGCCACCTCTCCAATAACCTGTTTCAAATCAGCGATATCGTCGCTCATTTGAGGGCGCAAACTTTAATGGTTTTAGCGACGATTGGCAACTCCAATCGGATAAATCCCGGCAAAATTTACGGTTTACGGCAATAAATATCTGTATGGTGTTCGCCGCCCTCGTGCGAGTACCATGGTATGCATATGCTGTTCAGCGTGTTTACAAAGCTTGGAGGCTATCAATGCTCATGAAATCGGAACAATCCACCCTGCTGTTGATCGACGTTCAGGAAAAGCTGATGCCCGCGATTATCCATGGCCGAGATGTGATCAATCAGTGTGTCACTCTCGCCACGATTGCCGGGCTTCTGGAGGTTCCTGTTCTCGCTACCGAGCAGCTGCCGGAAAAACTGGGGCCGAACGTTGAGGGTGTGAAGGAGCTTTGTCTCCATACGCTGGCCAAATACCACTTCGACGCCTGCCCTGACGGGTTGGTTGAACACCTTCCGGAAGGCCGACAACAAATTGTTATTGCAGGCTGCGAAACCCATGTATGCATGATGCAAACGGCGCTGAGCCTGCTCGATGCAGGCTATAAGGTTTGGGTCGTTGCGGATGCGACGGGCTCCCGCAATGAATTCGACCGGGATGTTGCCCTTGACCGGCTCAGTAATAGCGGCGCACGCATTGTCACGACAGAAATGGTGGCTTTTGAATGGATGCGACACTGCAAACATCCTGCGTTCCGTGACGTGCAGATGCTGATCAAGTAGCCGAAAACCGGCTCATCTGTTCGTAGCTCTGCGTCGTAAACAACACCCCGACTTTGATCAGAGAGGCACGCAATGCTGAACATGGATTTTGGCCGTAAGGTTGTCGTCCGCACCAACGAACAGGAGTGGGTTCCCAGCCCCTCAGGCGGAGTCGTCAGGAAACCTCTGGCCAGGGAAGAAGCTGAGCGCGGACACGCTACCAGTATTGTTCGCTACGAGCCAGGTGCCTCATTCAACCGGCACGAACATCCTCTTGGTGAAGAAATACTGGTTCTGGACGGCGTATTTTCGGATGAAACCGGCGACTACCCTGCCGGTACCTATCTGCGCAACCCACCCGGGAGCGGCCATGCGCCGTTCAGCAAACCGGGCTGTACACTGCTGGTAAAATTGCATCAGTTCAATGAGCGCGATCTGGCTACGGTGCGGGTTGATACCCGAAACAGCGATTGGCTGCCCGGGATCGGTGGTCTTGAAGTGATGCCGCTTCATGAGTTTGAGCACGAACATGTAGCGCTTGTTAAATGGCCAGCCAATGAGGTGTTTCAGCCCCACAGGCATTTCGGTGGCGAAGAAATCTTTGTGCTTTCCGGGGAGTTCTGTGATGAACATGGCCGTTATCCGGAGGGCTCCTGGATAAGAAGCCCGCACTTGAGCCAGCACCACCCTTTTGTGGACCAAGAGACCGTTATCTGGGTAAAAACCGGCCATTTACCCTTCTGAAAGACAGCTATTCAACAGGGCTTTGATCCACTACAACAAGTTCCTCCAGATCAAAGCCCGCCTCCGCAGCCACTTCTCTGAACCGGGCGATAGCTTCTGCACTGACTTCGGGCGTCCGTGAGAGAAACCAAAGGTAATCCCGGTCGTAGCCGGTAACGTAGGCGTACTGGTATTTTTTCTTGTCCAACTCAAAAATAACGTACGAGGCATAGAACGGGCCGAAGAACGAGACCTTGAGGTGCCCAGTGCTCTCATTTTCTACAAACACCGCCCTGCCCTCGGCAACACTCCATTCGCCGGTCGCCGCATCAAAACCACGATTGGTCACTTTAATGCTACCGTCATCTTGCAGTTCGTACTCCGCAGCTACTCGGCTAAGCCCTTCCTCGAACGAATGATCCAGCCGGGCAATTTCATACCATTTACCCAGATATTTATCGGCATTCAGACCTGTTACGGGCTTTATGCCTTGTGGTACCCCTGTGCAGGCGACAATTAACGATAAAAGCGATAACAGGAATAACAACTTTAGACGACTGTTCGAAAATGCCATGGAAAGCCCTCTGTTCAAAACATAGGAAAGGTCTCAACCGCTTATTCTACGCAATGATTAACAGAAGGAACAAAAAGAGCCCCGGAGGGCTCCTGAAGAAGGGGAAGATAACGAAGCGAAAACTGCCTCACCAATCCGAAGAGGCTAAAGGCTGATTAATCAAAGCGTCATTCTCAGGTTTGACGCCACCAGACTCACCTTCTGAGGGAACTGCGAATACGTGGTACGCCTCAGGGCCGAATTGATCCAGCGCAGTGTCTATATATTCAAAGGTTCTGGGTACCGGCTCCCCGGAAAGGGCTACGCGGAACTGCCGCTTCAGTGCAGTGGCCCCCACATTCAGTGGTTGCTCTACCCACAGATAAACCGCTTTGTGTGGAACAATGTACTCACTCCGAACTACCCGGTAACCTTCGGTGAGCGATAAGGTGGTCGGCTCTTTACCCGGTTCAAGACGGAATTTATGGATAGTTTTCATGGCTGCTTCTCCTGTTCGGTTGCTGCCTTTTACATCTCCATAATGCCGGGAATTAAAGCTCGATAAAATAATGTTCTATAATCAATTCACATCGGTTTTTTCGATGCTTTTCTGGCGCTCCTGAAATCGATGCGCGCCTCACAAATGGCCCGGACGGCCTCGTGGTTCAGTCTGCTACCGCGAGTGATGGCGAACAGCTCATCGGTCACGTCATCAATTGCCAGGATGTGTTCCACTTCATATTGCCGGCAAACCTCATCCTGAATGACGGTGGGCGCAGCAAAAATACCATAACCTTCACGTCCGAAAACCTTGATCAACGCGCTGTCATCCACTCGTGCCACAAGGTTGACACGCACCCCATTCAATGAAAACCAGTTCATCAGACGCTCAAAGTAAGGCACATCGGTAGCATTGGCGAGAAACGGCTCCCCATTGAGTGACCCCGGCAATCCAGGCCTTAACCTTTGGGCCAGAGCAGGCGCTGCGAAAAGGCTGATACTGGAACTGGCAATCGGATGAACCGTCAAGTTGGTCTCTTCCTGGACACCCGGCATACGGTCTGTGAGAACAACATCCAGCTCTTTTCGCTTGAGACTGAGAATTAGCCCCTGGGTCCGGCCTGTCTGGCACTCAAGCTGAATCGGACGCTTAATCGCCATAGCCGGCTGCAGAAGATAATAAACGAGCAGTTTATGGATGGAGGCTGAGATACCGGCTGAGAGCGCCAACGGGCGATCTGCGGGGCCAGAGTGCAGGGTTTCCGTCAACTCTCCGGTCAGCGCAAAAATATCATCAGCGTACCCAAGTATCAGCCGCCCCAGGTCAGTAAGGATGAGCTTGCGCCTTTCCCGCAAAAACAAGCGACCACCTACGGAAGCCTCAAACGTGGCCAGCTGGCCACTCAAGGTTTGTGGCGCCAGCTCCAGAACGTCGCTGGCACGGGCAATGGAGCCTTCACGGCTTATCACCCAGAAATAGTATAGATGGCGCAGATTAAGCTGGTCCATAAACGCCTCAGGTTATGAAGGCTCAGTGACTCTGGCCTCTCCCCGGCTTAGCCAGAGCATCATCAGTACACCATGGATTATAAGGAAGGGCACAGCGAACATCACCAGCGCTGACCAGCCAAGCCAGGAGAGAATAACGCCCGCCGATAGAGCGGCTGTGGCTTGCGAGCCAAACACAAAAATATCATTGAGGCCCTGCACTCTGAAGCGCTCGGCGTCTGAGTAGCCGCGGGGCAACAAGCTGGTACCGCCCACAAACAGAAAGTTCCAGCCAACACCCAGCAACAACAGAGCAGACAGATAATGGTGAAAACTGACGCCACTGGCGGCCAGCACAACACACCCCAGATAGGCCAGCAGACCAGCTGCCATCATCAAAGGTATGCCGACAACTCGTGTCAGCCAGCCACTGATAAGCGATGGTAGATACATGGCCATGATGTGTAGCTGAATAACCCGCTTGGCGTCATCCAGATCATGTCCGGCCATTTCAGTCATGCTCAGTGGCGTTGCGGTCATGATAAAGCTCATGACTGCATAGCCAATCGCAGCGGCACTGATAGCCGCCCAGATCAGAGGGTTAGCGAGAATTTCCCGTAACGGCCTGCCACCACCGGCATGAGTTTCTCTTACCCGCTCATCCTGCGCCCGGTAACCCAGGCCAAGTATTACCAATGCCGAAAACTGAACACCAGCCAGGCCAAGCCAGCTTGTGAGAAACGGATAGCTTGCTTCTGTACCACTGCCGAGTGTGGCGATTTCAGGCCCAAGCCACGCAGCGACCAGCCCGCCGAGCAATACCCGTGCAGCGGCAGAGCCGGCCATGTTATCCGGCACTGACTCCATGGCCGCAAAGCGATACTGATGAACCACCGCCAGCCCGGTGCCACCTAAAACAGCAGCCAGACAAAGCAACGGGAACAGGCCGAGCCACGAAGCCAGGGCACCAAGAGTACCTGCCAGCATGCCCATGGACGCACCCAGCAGCATCACCCGCTTGCGACCAAGCCTCTGCATTAACCAGGTAGCAGGTTTGATGGCCAGAACAGTGCCGACTACAACCAACCCCACGGGCAGCGTCGCGTACTCCGGGGCCGGCGCGAGCATACGCCCTTGAATGCTTCCGATGAACACGATGAAAGGTGCTGTACACATAGCCAGCGCCTGTGCCGCCACCAGAACCCATACGTTAAAGGGCATTACTCATTTCTTCCTGTAGATGATTCCAGGCTGGCACTGCACCATCTCGTAAAGATCCGGTAGGCCGTTAAGGGATTCCGAAGCACCCAGTATCAGATAGCCACCGGGATTCAGCGTGGCATGAATGCGGGTCAGGATGTCTTTCTTCAGGTCTGCGGAGAAGTAGATCAGCACATTCCGGCACATCACTATATCAAACTTGCCCAGCATGTAGCGCTCGAGCAGGTTTAGCTCCTTGAACTCAACCATGCTTTTGATCTGTGGCCGGATCTGCCAGCCACCATTTGCAGAAGGTGTGAAGAACTGTTTCTGGCGTTCCGGCGACAGCCCACGGCCAATGGCGATCATCTCGTATTCACCGCGGCGCGCCACCTCGAGTACGCTTTTCGATATATCCGTCGCTGTAATTTTTACATCACGGAGTTTCCCGGGCTTCTGGCGCCTGAACTCATCGACGATCATACCTGCCGAGTACGGCTCCTGCCCTGTAGAGCATGCAGCCGACCAGACTCGTAAGGGCGCGAGAGAGGAGCGCGCCGCAAATTCCGGAAGCAGCTTTTCCTGCAGAATACGGAACGGATGATTGTCCCGGAACCAGAGAGTTTCGTTGGTGGTCATAGCATCTATTACCACCTCCTTGAGGCTGGCCCGCCCCGGCCTTTTCAGGCGTTCAAGTAACGCCCCAAGAGAATTCAGCCCATTCTCTTCCAGAACCCGCCGTAACCGGCTTTTCACAAGGTATTGTTTGTTGTCTCCCAACAAAATACCACACGCATCCTGCAGGAACGATTTGAAGGCTTCATATTCCTGTGGGGTAATTTCCGCTTTCATTGGCTCTCAGTTCTTAATGAATTACCGGATGAATAAAGGGTCAGCTCTGGTCGACGATTTCCATGATTCGTTCAGCGAGCTCATCAGGGCTGAATTTTGCCATAAAATCATCCGCGCCGACTTTCTGTACCATCGCTTTGTTGAATACGCCACTCAATGAGGTATGGAGCATAACAAACAGATCAGCGAGTGCGGGATCACTCTTGATCCGGGTAACCAGTGTATACCCGTCCATTTCGGGCATTTCTACATCGGAGATTATCAGTGAAAGAAGGTCCTTTGCTTTTGAGCCGTCTGCCGTAATTTCTTTGAGGTATTGGAGGGCCTGCTTACCATCATTCCGAGTTACCACTTCCATGCCAATCGCTATAAGGCAGCGCTCTATCTGGCGGCGTGCCACCGCGGAGTCATCAACTACCAGAACCGGCAGATGCCCCGAAACCCGCTCAGCGCTTTTGCTCAGAATTGCTTCGGTTACATCCTCCCGGAGAGGAGAAACCTCTGAAAGAATCTTCTCTACATCTATGATTTCAGCCAGTTTATCATCGATTTTCGTGACCGCCGTAAGGTAGATATCCTTACCAGTGCCCTTGGGGGGAGGAAGAATATCTTCCCAGTTCATGTTCATGATGCGGTCTACCGCGGTTACCAGGAACCCCTGAGTTTTGCGGTTGTACTCGGTAATAATCACAAAGCTGTTGGGCAGGTCTTCCTGAGGAATACCCGGCAGACCAATAGCCATACCCAAATCAATTATCGGGATTGTTTCGCCCCGGGTGTGGGCCACACCGCGAACTACCGCACGGCTGTTAGGTATGGAAGACAGTTTGGGGCACTGCAGCACCTCCTTAACCTTAAACACATTGATGCCGTATATCTGTCGCCCACGCAAACGGAACAGAAGAAGTTCAAGGCGATTCTGCCCGACAAGCTGCGTACGCTGGTTAACACTGTCCAATACCCCTGCCATAGCAGTCTCCTCTGGCCGGCCGGAAGCACCGGCATGCATTTTGCTGTTCTTTAGAATGAGTTGCCTGGATGACAGAATAACGTCGCCCAAAAGCGGATTAACCAGTTTAACGGCCGGAATACCGCAATCCTTAGGCATTTACATGCGTAATTTTGCCGTAATACTGACAGCATAGGACAAACCAGGACATATGCGCACCACGCTTTTAGTCTCGCTCATATTCATGTCGGCCTTGGCCACCCCTGTGCTGGCAGAAACGACTGCGGATGATATTCGCCTGGCGACCACATCATTTCTTGCTGCCTTTGGCCGCACCCAAGCCAAAGAGGGTTATAAGGTTACGTTTGAGACAGGCGGTATCGATAGCAGAATTGCCCTCGCACCTTGCTCGGCCCCTCTTGCTGTGGAATTTACCGGTGATCCCTGGAAAAGTGAGCATCCCTCTATACAGGTAGCCTGCAGCGGCGAGCGACCCTGGCGTATGTTCGTAACAACCACGGTTTCGATCAGTGGCCCCGCGCTGGTTGCAGCCCGTCCTTTCGGACGGGGTGAGCGGATAACAACCGGCATGCTTAAAACCCGTTCTGTCGTCGTTAATGCCACCCGACGAGGAATAATGACCGACGTTGACCTTATAGAAGGCATGGTTGTTCGCCGACCGGTAAATGCGGGCTCGGTTCTGACGCCGGATCTTCTTGAAGCACCTGATGCCGTTACGCGGGGCGACCATGTTATTATCACTGCCCGCAGCGGATCCTTTTCGGTTCGTTCCCGTGGCAAAGCCCTGGCTAACGCATCCATTGGCGAGCAGGTTCTGGTAGAAAACCTTGCCTCGTCTCGCACCGTAAGGGCGAACGTTACTGCACCCGGCCACGTCGAGGTGCCAATGTAGTGGTCTCTGCGACTATTGACTGGCAGATTCTTTCCGCCGGCAAAAAACTGCCACCGGATGACCGCCGTCGCAAATACCCGTCATGAATGTGACGAAATGTTAACAAAAAGCATATATCCGCCCCTAAAGTATGCCGGCATTGTGCCGTTAAGTGGATATAAACCCGAGTCAGCCCACGTATGTGCGGCTCAACTGTAAAGCAGGTAATGATATGTCAGTTGACTTAAATGGAATTGGCCAAGGCCAGGTCAACACCCAGAGAACAACGGCCGACAAGCCCGCCACCAGCCAGAATACCGGGAAAACGACCCCGGAACAGGCCAATGCCAAGGCCCAGAGTGCGCGCGGCGAGAACGTAAACCTGAGCAGTCAGGCCAAGAATCTTAAACAGCTTGAACAGAAGCTGGGAGATTATCCTGAAATGGATGATGGGCGGATTGAAGAGATTCGCTCAGCGCTCGAAAACGGCACCTATAAAGTCGATGCAGAAAAATTGGCCCAGAAAATGCTTGATATGGATAAAAGCATTTTCGGGTGAGTAAATCATGGCTGCAATTGATGATCTGAAGAATCTCCTTTCCCTGGATGTCCGCCAGCTTGAAACTCTGGCGGAGATTCTGCAAAAGGAGAAGTCCTGCCTGTCCGGTTCTGATACCAAAGTTCTCGAGACACTGACTCAGGAAAAGAACGCCGTTCTCGGAGAAATACGGGAGCGCGCAAAGCAAAAGATCCGCACACTTGTAGCAATGGGGTTCCGGCCAGACAGCGGCGACCCTTCCCGCTTTATCCGCAGCGCCGGCCTCAATGATCTTTACGCCCTCTGGCAGGAAGCTGATACAAAGCTTCGGGAATGCCACATTCTTAACGAAAACAACGGGCGGATTATTAACCATCTGCAGAAGCGCCTGACCCGGCTTACGGACATCTTCAGGGGCGCCTCCGGCCAACAGAAGCTATACGGCGCCAAGGGCCAGCAAACAACCGTATCAAGCCGCACGGTTCTTGCCAGCGCCTGATCAGCGCGCCGCACTCACCAGAGACACTCTCCGCCATACCGGCAATGAGGCCAATGCGGTCAAGCAGCGAGCTATCGTCAATTCTGCGCTGGCGTGCTTCTCGAACAATGAATCAAATCTGTTAAGATCGAAATACGATCAAGTCCATGTGATTATTGCAGGAACTCTACCTGCCGCTAACCGACTGAGAGCCCCGGAAATGACAAATTTGGTAAAACCACTGACTAACGTGATGCACGTCCTGATTATGATTCTAGGTTTGTCCTTTTTAACGCTTCAGGCCCACGCCCAGACCGACACTACTGACACGAAAGCGGCGCTGCCGAAAGTACGGATCCTGACCAGCGAAGGTGCCATTGAACTGCAACTCCGCCCGGATGTCGCTCCGAAAACGGTCGAGAACTTTCTGCAGTATGCCCGCGATGGTTATTTTGATGGCACGATTTTCCACCGGGTCATTCCGGGGTTCATGATCCAGGGCGGCGGGTTTACAGGCGACATGGTGCGCAAGGAAACTCGCACACCTATCCAAAATGAAGCCTCGCCAACCATGCCCAATCTGCGTGGTACGGTTGCCATGGCACGCACCAATGCCCCCGATTCCGCAACCTCCCAGTTTTTCATCAATATAACAAACAACGATTTCCTGAACGCTGGTGTTCGAGGAGCCGGCTACGCGGTCTTCGCAAAGGTTACGGCAGGCATGGGCGTAGTTGATACCATTGCCGGCGTGAAGACTGCGCATGTGCGGGGCATGGCTGATGTACCCGTAAATCCTGTGGTAATCGAAAGCGTTACCCTGCTGGAACAGGAATGACGGCAGGGCACTCAAAATGACTCTTTCCACTGCTCCACCAGCAATAGAGCCGGCGGAGCTAAGCTGGCACCACGGTGTTCCCGAATCCAAGCAATTCGGGGATGGCTATTTCAGCCGCAACAAAGGGCTGGAGGGATTTCGTTCCACGTTTATCGAACACAACAACTTGCCGGCGCGTTTCTCCTCAGTTCCTGAAGCAGGATCTTTCGTGGTTGCAGAGGCCGGGTTCGGCACAGGCCTTAATTTTCTTGCCACATGGCAGGCTTGGCAAACTTGGGGCCCATCCCACGCTGCGACACTTCATTTCGTCGCCTCTGAACGTTTCCCGCTGACCCCGCAAGATCTCAAAAAAGCGCTTTTGGTGTGGCCAGAGCTCGGGGAGCTA
This sequence comes from Marinobacter antarcticus, assembly GCF_900142385.1. Taxonomy (NCBI): domain Bacteria; kingdom Pseudomonadati; phylum Pseudomonadota; class Gammaproteobacteria; order Pseudomonadales; family Marinobacteraceae; genus Marinobacter; species Marinobacter antarcticus. Next base: position 317,892 of record NZ_FRAQ01000002.1, on the reverse strand, counting down.
GCTGAAGAACTGGTTGCCAGCTATCCACCACTGGTTCGCGGCACCCACCGCATTGTTTTGGCTGGAGGCCGGGTTCGTCTGACACTGTTCTTTGGTGACATGCACGACGCTTGGAACACACTGCACTTTAAGGCCGATGCCTGGGTACTGAACGGTTTTGAGCCAGCTATAGCCCCTGAAACCTGGCAAAAAACCACTACCAGCGAGACCCGCCAACACAGTAAGCCAGGCACGCCTGAAGCGCCGGCACCCTCCGTGGCTGTTATTGGGGCTGGCATTGCGGGGTGCCTGCTCGCAAACAACCTCGCACGAAGAGGTTACGCCGTTACACTGATAGATTCCGCAGATGAGGTTGGCTCGGCTGCATCCGGTAACCTTCAGGGCGCCATGTACGTAAAACTCGGCGTGGAGTTTAATCACCAGACCGAACTCGCTCTCTCTGCGCTGACGTTTAGCCAGCGGTACTACGACACCTATCGCGATCAGCTTTGGCATCCGACCGGTCTGCTGCAGCTGGCCTGGAGTGACAGCGAGCAGGATCGTCAACGCCGGTTCATTGAGCGCAACCAGTACCCGGAAGACGTTTTGCGCCCAGTCACCAGACAGGAAGCCGAAGCTCTTGCAGGCGTTGGCCTCGAGAGTGGAGGGTTGTGGTTTCCAGGCAGCGGCTGGCTGGAACCAGGCAAACTTTGCAAATCACTCGCTTTGCATCCGTGCATTCACAAAGTATTTGGTTTCTCAATGGAGCAGATGGCGATCTCTGATGGTAAATGGCGTCTTTCCGGGGCTGACTCTGAAACCCCGGACATTCACGCAGATCAGGTTGTTATCTGCGCCGGGCATCTCAGCCCGCAACTGCTTCCAGGCTCGGGCACATTCCGCTTCAAGGCGATTCGTGGGCAGGTAACTCACCTGCCTGAGCCCATCATAGACAGCCCCCAGGCTGTTATCTGCGGCGCCCGCTATTTCAACCCGACCCACGACTCCCAGGGTCAACGGTTGGCGGTTATAGGTGCTACATTTGACCTTCACAGTGATGAGCCTGATCCCACGACGGAGAGTCACCGGGAGAATATCCGGGAGCTTTCAGCAATGGTGCCACAAATGCTGCCAACGGAAATGGCAACCGGTGACCTGCCAGAGCAGCTTACGGGCCGCGTCGGGTTTCGCTGCACAACTCACGATTACCAGCCTGTTGCAGGGCCATTCTTTGATGCCGAGGGGCAGGAGATGGAAGGGCTCTATCTTTTGACCGGCCTGGGCAGCAAAGGCCTCACCTATGCTCCCCTGCTCGCAGAGTTTGTCGCAGACCAGTTAACGGGGCAGCCGTCCGCCCTTCCAGTGTCTCTGGCCAGAAGGCTGGCGACCGGGCGCATGCATCAGACAAAGGTGGCGCCTTCGTAATCAATTACCGCTAATGATCCGCGCTCCTGCGCCGATACACGATCTGAAAGGTGTGTTCTCCAGAGGGTAAGGCAAGTGTCCATTTTTGTCAGCGAGCCAGGGCGTCCCGTCGGGACAAGATTGCCGGAAATATTCCGTGGGCGACGCGTGGGTGATGTCAGCGAGCTGACAGAGAGCCAGCCGATTAACCCCGGTCGCAGTGAAGCAACGGACGCCGAGTTTCAGCTAGCAGCGCGGTCGGGCCGGCATCGCGCACTGGAAGAGTACGGGGCGGCCGCCGCAGGCGAACGCAAAGACCAGCGGCCTTATCTGCCGGTCTCCTCTATCTGCTCCCCGGCACTTTACTCTATACCCGCCTCAGCTACCGTGGCAGAGGCTATCACCATGATGGACGAACATAGCGCCAATCATCTGGTAGTGACCGCAGACACTCACGTTGCCGGGCTGGTAGGACAGCAATGGCTTTTGGCCTGGCTTCACGAGCACCAGGCCGATGCAATGAGCCAGAGCCTGACCTATATCGAGTTGCCGGCGTTCCTGACCGCTTTCCCTGAAACCGATGCCCACCAGCTCGCCAGGCTTATGCTGGCACACCAGCTCAGTGCCGCTCTGGTTGTGGACGCTCAAGGCGAGGCCATTGGTGTTGTCACCAGCACAGACTACCTGCGCCTTTACGCCAGCGTTGGCGGACAGCAAGGCAGCGTTTAGGGGCCGCCAGCCAAGGATCCAGGAACTAAGGGGTCAGCAACACACCCTCAGGGCTAAACAGCAGTATCAACCGATAATCAGTAATCAGCTGGCAGTGCCGGCCACTAAAAGCTCAAGAAAACGAGGGTATCTGAGAACTGCGACGCCAGTGCTTACAACAGATCATATTCCTTCAGCATTTCCAGCAAAGCCTGCTCATCCAGCACCTGCAAACCTAGCTGTTCAGCCTTCGCCAGCTTGGAACCAGCTGCCTCACCCGCCACAACACAAGCTGTTTTTTTGGAAACACTGCCAGCCACTTTTGCGCCAAGCGCTTCCAGTTTTTCCCGGGCCTCATCCCGAGTCAGTTCTGACAAGGTGCCTGTCAGTACCCAGGTCTGGCCCTGAAGCGGCTTGGCGCCAGCGGTAATCTCCTCTTCCTGCCAATTCACGCCGGCTTCACGCAGGGCGTCGAGTGTTTCCCGGTTATGGAGTTGCTCGAAAAAGCTGCGGATATGACCGGCTACAATCGGCCCGACATCCTGTACCGCTATGAGGGACTCTTCATCAGCTTCTGCAACAGCCTCAAGCGTGCCGAAATGAGACGCCAATGATTTCGCCGTGGCCTCACCCACTTCCCGGATACCCAACGCATAAAGAAAGCGCCAGAGCACCGGCTGCCGGGAGCGATCAATGGCCGCGACCAGGTTACTGGCAGATTTTTCCCCCATGCGTTCCAGTCGTGTCAGGTCCCTGGTGGTAAGGTGATAGATATCCGCAACGGTTTTAACCATGCCCTGGTCAACCAGGATATCGACCCACTTATCCCCAAGTCCTTCAATATCCAAGGCCTTTCTGGACGCATAATGCCGGATCGCCTCTTTTCGCTGGGCGGGACAAAACAGACCGCCCGAGCAACGCGCGACCACTTCGCCTTCTATCTGGATAACATCCGAGCCGCAGACAGGGCACTGCTTGGGGAGTTCGACCGATTTAGCGTTTGCCGGGCGCTTTTCCATAACCACTTTAACAACTTTCGGAATAACGTCGCCGGCCCTGCGGATAAACACCGTGTCACCGATATGAAGGTCCAGGCGGCGGATCTCATCCATGTTATGAAGCGTGGCATTGCTTACCGTCACACCACCCACAAAGACCGGCTTGAGACGTGCAACCGGTGTAACCGCTCCCGTGCGCCCCACCTGAAACTCAACATCTTCGATAACGGTCAGCTCTTCCTGAGCGGGAAACTTTTGGGCAATGGCCCAGCGCGGCGCTCGGGAGACAAAACCCAGTTTTTCCTGTTGGTCCAGCCGATTCACCTTGAATACGATGCCATCAATCTCATACGGCAGCGCATCGCGCTTCTGCATCAGTTCTTCATAGGCCTCGAGGCATTCGCCTGCACCCAGGGCCTTACGCATCTCGGGATTAATCCGAAACCCCCAGCGTTGAACTTGTTGGAGACTCTCCCATTGCGTACCTGGCAACAGGCTTTCGTCAGTGACCGCAACGCTGTAAGCACACATTTCCAGGGGGCGCCGTGCAGTGACCGTGGACTTTTTCTGGCGCAGGCTGCCGGCTGCCGCGTTCCGGGGGTTTACGAAGGTTTTCTCACCCTGGTCTGCCAGCCGGCGGTTCAAACCCTCGAAGCCGGCTCGCGGCATGTAAACCTCGCCCCGGACTTCCACCAGATCGGGAACATCGTTGCCTCTCAACCGCAGCGGAACCGACGGAATAGTACGGATGTTTGCCGTGATATCCTCCCCGGCATAACCGTCGCCCCTGGTCGCCGCCCGCACAAGCGAACCTTGCTCGTAATGCAGGCTGACAGCCAGCCCGTCCAGCTTCGGCTCACAGACGTATTCAACGTCGTCATCGATGCCGAGCCTTTCCCTCACCCTACGGTCAAAATCACGGAGCTCGTCTTCGCTGAATGCATTGTCCAGCGACAGCATGGGCAAACGGTGGATCACCTCCTCAAAGCTGGTTTCTGCACTACTGCCTACACGCCGGGTCGGCGAATCTTCCGATGCCAATTCAGGGTATTCGATCTCAAGCTTCTGCAGCTCCCGAAACAGACGGTCATACTCCGCATCCGGAATACCGGGATCGTCGAGCACGTAATACCGGTAATTATGCTCATCAAGGGTAGAGCGCAGTTCCTCTGCCCGCGTGATAGTGTCCGGTGAAGGCTTGCTCATAAACTCGTGCTCTTGGCTGTCAAAATAATGCCCGGATAATTCCGGGCATTATTATTTCAGATCTGACTCAGGCGGGCTCAGTGCTGCGGCGATCGCTGCTTGCGCTCGAACTCGCGAATGCGCTGGCGGCAGTGCTCAATCGTTTGGGCCGTCATCACGCTACGACGTTCATCCTTAAGCTCGCCGCCAAGATTTCGAACAACGCATTGTGCAGTTTCGAGCATGAAATCAAAGGCCTGCAACGCGCTGGTCGGGCCCGGTAGACTCATGAAAAAGCTGATTCCTGGTGTCGTCATAGCAGCTACGTCGTTGGGTTTAAACGTGCCCGGCTCCACGGCATTCGCGACGCTGAACTGCACGGGGCTGATGGTGTCCTCTGCTTCATGGCGGTGATAGATTTTCATATCACCATGAACCAGGCCGCAGGCTTCAAACAGCTTCTGCAATGCGCTTCCACTAAAATCCTCTCCCTGGCGGGCGAGCACGTTGATCACAATAACCTCACGGGCTTCCGGCCGGTTAGCGCCGGCCAGCGGCTGCTCCGGACCAACGTTTCGAGGCTCACGGCGGGCCGTATCTTCTTCCACGTCGATGGTCGTTTCAGCAGACTGTTCTGGCGGAGAGAGATCGTCATCTTCCGCGCCCCAACCTGTATCAACCGTTAAATCTTCCTGCTCAATGGAGGACAGACCAGAATCTTCACCATCACTCTGAGGTGAATCGTCGGGCAAAATGTCATCTTTCAACCGAGCTTCACGAACGGGCCGTGTCGGCTTTTGTTTTATAACGCGGGAGCGCGACGGTTTTTCACGTCGCACATACCCGCGCTCTTCCAACGTATCTTTTGAAATAGTCCTCGCCCCTCCATTCGGGAGCTCAGGATTATGATTTTCATCCAGCGGAGATTCTTTCAGGTCATCAACGCCCATACCGGAAGAAATCTCAATAGACTCCTTTCGGGCGCGGCGCATGCGCCTTAAACCGTCTATAACAATGCCGATGATAACGAGGGTACCGATGGCAATTAACCATTCCCTAAGTGACATAGTGCTGCTGTCCTGTTTGCAGATCGGGTCCGGGAGCGAATGAAAAGCTCCCGCTGCTACTCTAAAAAAAGCCCGTAGTGAATACAACGCAAAGCCGCTTCACATGGCCTTTTTGTCATTCTTGGCGGATTTCTGGCCAACCAGGTTTCAGGCCTCTGCCAAAGCAGCCGCCTCTTCCACATCCACGGAAACCAGACGCGAACATCCGGGTTCGTGCATGGTAACGCCCATAAGCTGGTCCGCCATTTCCATAGCGATCTTATTATGGGTTATGTAGATAAATTGTACCTGTTTCGACATTTCTTTCACCAGATTCGCATAACGGCCGACGTTGGCGTCGTCAAGAGGCGCGTCTACCTCATCCAGCATACAGAAAGGCGCCGGGTTGAGCTGGAAAATGGAAAATACCAGAGCAATCGCGGTCAATGCCTTCTCGCCACCGGAAAGCAGGTGGATGGTGCTGTTCTTCTTGCCCGGAGGGCGCGCCATGATCGTCACGCCCGTTTCCAGAAGGTCCTCGCCCGTCAGTTCCAGATAGGCATTGCCGCCGCCAAACACTTTCGGGAACAGTGCCTGCAAGCCTCCGTTAATCTGATCAAAGGTTTCCTTAAAGCGCTGACGGGTTTCGCGATCAATCTTGCGGATCGCTGTATCAAGAATCTCCAGAGCTTCCATCAGGTCTTCGTGCTGGCTATCAAGATAGGTCTTGCGCTCACTCTGAACCTGATACTCATCAATCGCCGCAAGGTTTATGGCACCAAGGCGCTGAATGCGGCTACCGATTCTTTCAAGCTCTGCCGCCCATTCATCCTGATTTGCATCCCCAGGCAGCTGAGGCAATATGTCCTGAAGCTTTACATCCAGCTCTTCAAGCTGCTCAATATAATTCCCGGAGCGGATCTCGAGCGCCTGAGATTCCATTTTCAGCTTTTCGAGCTTTGACCGGACGTCCTGTATCCGGTGGTCCGTACCACTTCTGCCCTGCTCTTTTTCCCGCACCTCGCGATCAATTTCCTCCAGCGCATCACGGGCCGCACCCAGCTTTTCTTCCTCCGCAAGCCGGCGATCCAGCAGCCCTTCAAGCTGCATCTGAAGATCTTCCATAGGCTCTTCCGCACTTTCCCGGGATTCCCTGAGCATTTCCAGGCGTTCCTCCAGCCGCTCTTTCTGCAGCTGCATGCGGTCTATGGTCTGGCTAAGCCCGTCGCGCTGACTGCTGAGCGTCTGCATCTGAAGTTGCAGCTGATGGGCGTGATCCCGGTCGTGGCGCGCTTCCTGGCGCAGGCCATCGAGCTTTTCTCTGAGCATGTCGCGCTGCTCAAGCAGGCGCTCTTTTTCATCATCCCCGTCTTCCGTCAGGATCAGCGCCTGCTGCCATTCTTCACGGGCGACGCCGAGATTTTCCTGCTGCTCTGCCAGGTTTAGCGCTACGTCCGATACATCCTCGTGAATCCGTGCAAGTCGCGCATCAATCTGTTCGGCGCGAGCGCGAAGTCCACTAATCCTGGAGACCACCAAACCAAGCTCTCGATCTGTTTCGCTCAGCCGTGCCTGGGTATCATCCCTTGCTGTTTCTGCCCTTTCAGTGCGTTCCTGTAATGCCTCATGACGAGCCCTTACCTCTTCCAGAGACTGTTCCGCTTGCGTCAGCTGATGCGCCAGATCATCCACTTTTTTCTGGCGTTCGATAACGCCAATCTGACCGGCGTCAGAATCTGGCATCAGCACCCAGTCACGCGCAATCCAGACACCCTCACGGGTAATGATACTGCGGCCTTCTGCAAGCTCAGCTCTCAGTGACAACGCATCAACGAGGGTTTCGGCAGTATCGATTCCCGCCAGCATGGCATTTACAGAAGTCATTCCATCTACTTTGCCTGCCAGTCCCTGAGTGGGAGCTGAAGCACCGCCGCCTGTGCCAGGCTGAATAACGGCAAGGCCCTTTGGCGCTCCTTGCAAGGCCTGTGAAAACTGATCAATTTCCGGCAACAAAAGCCCCTGACTGAAGCGCCCGATCACCTGCTCCAGCGCAAATTCCCAGCCATCAAGTATGCGAAGCTGGCCGGCCACCCGGGGCAAGTTGCCCAGATTGTGTTCCGACAGCCACGCCTGCAGGGTGTCATTCTGCCCGCCCATTTGTTCATCAAGCAAAGCCTGCTGGGATTCCAACGCCGCCTGCAGGCTCTGAACCCGCTGTCGCGCATCAGCCAGACTCTGCTCTGTATCACGCTGGTTATGACGAGCATCATGGAGTTCATCCTGCACTGCTTCGATGCGCTCAGCGGCTTCCTCGCGCTGAAGCTCCAACGCCTCCTGCTGTTCCTGAAACTCCTCAAGCCCTGCCCGATCAACCTGCCCGTCCAGCTGCGCCTGCTCATCGTGAAGCTTGCTCTGGCGTGCGAGCAACTGGTCTATAGCCTCTTCCAGGGAACGGATGCGGGATTGTGCAAGCTCCGCCTCGCGGCGGGCATCTGCGGAGCGTGAGCTGAACTCTTCCCAGCGCTGCTGCCACTCGCTCATGGCGTCTTCCGCTTGCTGAAGCTTGTCACCGGATTCTTCCGAGCGGATAACCAGAGCCTCCTGCTCCGGCTCAATCATGTCGAGCTCTTCACGGATCCCGGCCAACTTGTCTTCATCCTGGTTCAGTTCCCGGGCAAGCTCTCGCTGGTTGGCCATGGCCTGATCCAGCTCTGCAGCGGTCTGTCGGCTGCGATCGCGCTGATGCTCAAGGCTTTGTTCGATGCGGGCAATATCAGCGCCAGCCTCATAATAACGGGCCTGGGCGCGGTTAAAGTGTTCAGTTCGTTCGTGGTGGCCATCCCGAAGCGATTCGAGAGACGTTTCCAGGCTAATGCGCTCTGTCAGCTGCTTTTCAAGCTCCAGCTCAGTATCGCGGATTTTGCTGCGCCAGCTTTGCAGATCGTTGTCCAGTGACTGCCAGCGCAGAACCGTGAGCTCGGCTTTTTTCTGGCGCTCATCGTGTTTGTAGGTTTTGTACTTTTCTGCTGCCGCAGCTTGCCGCTCAAGATGCTGCAACTGCCGGCCAAGTTCTTCGCGAAGATCAGTCAGGCGCTCAAGATTTTCCTGGGTGCGCCGCATCCGGTTTTCAGTTTCCCGGCGGCGTTCCTTGTATTTCGATATGCCGGCCGCTTCCTCAATGTAGGTCCGCAGCTCTTCCGGCTTGGCTTCAATCAACCTTGAGATCATGCCTTGTTCAATAATGGCATAACTCCGAGGCCCAAGGCCTGTGCCCAGAAACAGGTCGGTGATATCCCGGCGGCGGCATTTTGCGCCGTTGAGGAAGTACTCTGACTGGCCTTCACGTGAAACCCGGCGGCGCACTGAGATTTCGTTAAAGCGAACAAATTCACCGGGAGCAGAGCCGTCGCTGTTATCAAATACAAGCTCGATTGATGCCTGACCCACCGGCTTGCGGGCACTGGAACCATTGAAGATGACATCGGTCATGGATTCGCCCCGCAGATACTTGGCAGAGCTCTCTCCCATCACCCAACGGACGGCGTCGATAATGTTGGACTTTCCGCAGCCATTGGGGCCAACCACCGCCGTCAAATTCGTAGGGAACGGAACCGTAGTGGGGTCTACAAACGACTTGAACCCGGCAAGCTTGATGGACTTCAGGCGCATGTCACGCGCTCTCCTCCTCCCTGAGAATACTTAACACCTGCTGACGCTGATGTTCGCCAAAGGCTTTTATTGCCGACTGCAAACGGTCTGCATCCCCACTCACGGCAGCTTCTCCGAGACGGCTGAAGAAAACAGCCGTCTGTCCAATGCCTTCCCGAAAATTCTCAAGGGCGACAAAATAGGTGCGACTGATGGCCGGTCGAAAGTTTTCCAGAGTTTCCTCGAGAAACGGATTGTCTACTAGGCCGTAGGCGTAATGCATGACACCAAAACCCGCATCGATAACTTTCTCTGCCGCATCCGGGCCCGTGGAGTTCACAGCCTGGATGACTGCCTCAACTTCCCGGACTCGCCCCATAACGCCGCCCAGTTCATCACCCGTCCAACGTTCGATGACTTTGCGTCCGAGCATGCACAGGAGGTCGATGTAAATATCATAGAGACCGTTAACGCTGGCCACCGTCAGGCTGGAAACGACCGCGCCTCGACGCGGGAAAATCTCCACCAGATGCCGGCGCTCCAAAACCAGCAAGGCTTCACGCACCGAGCCGCGGCTGACGTTGAGGTCGCCGGAGACCTTAAGCTCCTGGATTCGACTCCCGGGCTTCAGATCCCGTGTAACGATCCGCTGCCCCAAATGCTGGGCGATCTGTTCGGAGAGACTCTCTGGGGCCTGAAACGTCATACGGAATATTGCTCACTTCTGAAAAAGGCGCGGATATAAGATCGGGAGTTTAACACAGGGACTCTTCATCCCCATCCCCCTTGAAGGGCATTTTGCGCCTGTGTGTGCATCCGCAGGAAGAAGCTTGCCGGGTTTTTGACGCTTTGCCCGACACTTGCCAAAAGTCCCATTAAAATGCTTTAGAGATAAACTATATAAATCTGATTTATATGAAAAAAAATAAACAGGCACGATCGATGCTTGAAACGTTAAAACGCATGGATAAATTCTGCCAGAGAGTGAGCCGTAGTGAAAAACATACCGTCGATACAGCGAACCACCACTCAGCCAAAAGATCTGGTGGCATTGAGGCAGGCGTACCAAGGCTGGTCAAACACTCCCGACCCCCTCACAAGACTTACGCGCCGCCTTTCCACGACTCTTTCTCTGGAAACTCAGCTTGGTATTCTGGCCGAGGAGATGGGCAGTATCATTCCGTTTGATGCCCTGAGCTACCGGCACCAGATCGCACGCCGTGATTTCGTATACGCAACCGGGATGGGAGGGCCTCACCGCTGTGAATACCGGCTTGGTCTCGAAGGCGTGTGCTACGGAACGCTGACCCTGAACCGCAGGCATAAATTTTCGGATGAGGAACTGCAGGGCGTTGAAATGATCATCAGTGCGGCCATCTGCCCGCTCCGCAATGCCTGCCAGTTTATTGCGATTGAGCAGGCAGCGCTGACCGATGCGCTTACGTCGATTCCCAACAAACGCGCCCTGGACGAACACCTTCAGCGCGCAAGCCTGCTTGCTGAACGTCACGCCGAAGAGTACTCCCTGATTCTCTGCGATCTGGATCATTTCAAAGAGGTAAATGATCAGCACGGGCATGTGGTGGGCGATCACCTGCTGCGATTGACCGCTGGGGCACTGGAAACTGCTATCAGAAACTCAGACAGCGTTTACCGGTTTGGTGGAGAAGAGTTCGCCATTCTGCTGCCCCACACGGGCGAGCAGGAAGCACGGGATGTAGCAGACCGCGTACGCAGCGCTGTTGCAAATCTTCGGATAGACTGCGGAGGCACCGAGCTGTCTGTAACGATCAGCTGCGGTGTTGCCCGATATATGCCGCCAGAAGGCGCGGAACAATGGATAACCCGCGCCGACGAGGCTCTTTACAGAGCTAAGGATCAGGGCCGGAACTGCACCCGCGTGTTTGCCACCATTCGCTGAACTGCCCGGCTCAGAATCAACACACGGCCTTACCTGCCCGACTTACCGGCACTTCCGGAATGGGCTTTACGAGGCCTGCCAGATCCTGTCTTCGGCTTACCCGCCCCGCCTCGGGACTTATCAGAGCCCCCATTGCGAGTCGGTTTGGTATCGCTGACATCCCAGCGCCGACTTCCGGTTTTTTTGCCACCACTCCCCGGGCTCTTTCTTCTCTGCCGGTCATGGACAGCCTGCTCATCCGGGGTTTTCTGCGGAATATCAACAGGGGCAAGGCCGACAGATCCGCTTAGAGCATCCACCGCTTTCTGATCCAACTCTTCCCATTTGCCAAGTATCAGCCTGCTGGGCAGAAAAATCGGCCCATAACGTACACGCTTCAAACGACTTACGCGCACCCCCTGGGACTCCCACAAGCGCCGAACCTCACGGTTACGACCTTCCAGAAGCGTAACGTGGAACCAACGGTTGATTCCGCTGCCGCCCGCGGGGCTTAAATCACTGAATTTGGCAATACCGTCTTCAAGAAGGACACCCGCCATCAGTCGCTCGATCATGGCGTCATCAACCTCGCCAAAAACCCGGACTGCGTATTCCCGGTCAATCTCACTTGAGGGGTGCATCAGGCGATTAGCAAGCTCACCGTCGGTGGTGAACAACACAAGCCCGGTGGTATTGATATCCAGGCGCCCTATGGATATCCAGCGGTTATCCTTGAGCCTGGGCAGGCGGTCGAATACCGTAGGCCGGCCCTCGGGATCCTTCCGGGTAGTCACCTCGCCTTCCGGCTTGTTATAGATAAGCACCCGGCGCACATTGCCAGCCGCGGCCGCGACCTCCAACCGCTTCTCGTCCAGCTCGAAACGATCATCCGCGGTTGCCTTCTGGCCCGGCACTGCGGCCTCACCATTGACAGTCAGGCGCCCAGTTTCCATCCAGCCTTCGATTTCCCGACGCGAGCCGATACCAGCACGGGAAAGAAGCTTCTGGATCCGCTCCGGGCCTTCGTTAGTAGCCGTATCTGCGGCCGGTTTTGCCTTTCTTCCGGGGCGTTCTGACGCCATGAACATAATCCTTAATCGCTGACTGACACCCGAATGGTATCAGTGAAATGTCTCACCCGGAGGATTATCCTCGGCGGGCTGTGCCGGAGCTGAATCAAACTTGATCTCGGCCTGAATACTTTTTTCAATTTCCCTGCCTATTTCTTCCAGATCCCGGATCTCGGACAAAGGTGGCATCTGATCCAGGCCAGAAAGATTGAAATAATCCAAAAACTGCCGGGTCGTCGCATACATGGCAGGTCGACCCGGAACATCCCGATAGCCCACAACGCGAACCCACTCTCGCTCAAGTAATGTGCGAATGATATTGCTGCTTACCGTAACACCCCGGATGTCTTCAATCTCCCCGCGGGTGATGGGCTGACGGTAAGCAATAAGGGCAAGCGTTTCCAGCAGGGCCCGGGAATAGCGCGGAGGCTTTTCCTCAAAAAGCCGACTGACCCAGGGAGCAAACTCCTCACGAACCTGAAGCCGATAGCCGCTGGCCACTTTACGAAGCTCAAACCCCCGGCCCTTGCACGCACCGTCAAGGAGCATCATGACATGCTCCATAACCTGCCGGGCCGGGCGCTCATCTTCCGTAAACAGTGCTCGTAACTGGTCAAGGGACAGAGGCTTGCCCGCTGCCAGAAGCGCGGCTTCGGCAATCGCCTGGATTTTGGAAAGTTGTTCTTCATTCATGATCGCTATCCGTTCTTCGGTGCGCCGTTTTCCGCTGCGGAATGATCTAGCGGGCAGCCCGGGCGCGCACGTGAATCGAACCCAGCACTTCTGTCTGCACCACTTCAATCAGCTGCTCTTTCACCAATTCCAGCGTTGCCAAAAACGTAACCACCACACCGAGCCTTCCTTCTTCTACGGTAAACAGGCTCTGGAAGGTAACAAACTGATCATCCTGCAACACCGACAGAATGGCAGACATGCGCTCCCGGGTGGAGAGCTTCTCTTTTTCCACATGATGACTGGTGAAAAGGTCGGCTCGTGCCAGTACACCCCGAAGAGCATGAAGCATATCCCGAAGATCGACATCGGGATGCTGTTGAGTGGACGGCAACTGCGGCAGCGCTGCTGATGCAGAAAAACTGTCACGCTCCATACGCGGCAATGCGTCGATATCCTCAGCGGCCTGCTTGAAACGTTCGTACTGTTGCAGCCGGCGAATCAGTTCAGCCCTTGGGTCCAACTCTTCTTCTTCATCGCTTTCGTGCCTCGGCAACAACATGCGGGATTTTATTTCCGCCAGAGTAGCCGCCATCACCAGGTATTCTGCAGCCAACTCGAAGCGCATAGCTTCCACGGCTCCGATATAGTCCATGTATTGCCGGGTTATTTCGCTCACGTCTATATCCAGAATATCCATATTCTGGCGACGGATGAGGTAAAGCAAAAGATCGAGCGGCCCTTCAAAGGCTTCCAGAAATACCGCAAGGGCATCCGGCGGAATATACAGATCTTTGGGAAGATCAATCAGCGTCTTCCCTGACACCCGCGCCAATGGGGCCTGCTCTGGCTTAGCGATAGCTCAGGCCCATTGCTGCGCGGACTTCTTCAAGCGTGTCACGGGCTGCGTCCCGGGCATGTTCACGCCCTTCCTGCAGAATCGAATGCACAAGATCTGCATTGCCTTCGTACTCAAGAGCCCTCTCACGCAGGGGGCGCTGCTCTTCTACAATCGAATCAATCAGCGGCTTTTTGCAGTCAAGGCAGCCGATACCCGCGCTGCGACAACCCGTCTGGACCCACTCTTTTGTTTCTGCATCCGAGTAGACTTTATGCAGGCCCCATACCGGACACTTCTCTGGCTCGCCAGGGTCTGTACGCCGAACACGCTGAGGATCGGTCTGCATGGTACGGACCTTCTGTGCCACGCTGTCCGGCTCTTCCCGCAGGCCAATAAAATTGTTATAGGACTTGGACATTTTCTGCCCGTCCAGCCCGGGCATTTTGGATTCTGGCGTCAACAGAGGCTGCGGCTCTGGAAGAATCACCTTGCCGCCGCCTTCAATGTATCCATACAAGCGTTCACGATCACCAATGGAAGTATTCTGTTGCTCCATCAGTAAAGCGCGAGCTGTATCCAGAGCCTCCATATCGCCCTCTTCCTGGTATCTCTTTTTGAGACTGCGATAGAGTTTGGCGTTTTTCTTGCCCATCTTGACGATGGCCGCCTCCGCCTGTTCTTCAAATCCGGGTTCGCGGCCGTATATATGATTAAAGCGGCGAGCTATCTCACGAGTGATTTCAACGTGGGATACCTGGTCTGCACCAACAGGCACCTTACCCGCACGGTACATTAGTATGTCGGCGGTTTGCAGCAACGGGTAGCCCAGAAACCCGTAGGTGGCCAGGTCCTTTTCCCGCAGCTTTTCCTGTTGATCCTTGTACGTCGGGATACGTTCCAGCCAGCCCAGAGGCGTAATCATGGATAACAACAGGTGCAATTCCGCATGCTCGGGCACCTGTGACTGGATAAACATGGTGGATGAACCAGGGTTTACCCCGGCGGCCAGCCAGTCGATCACCATATCCCAGACACTTTGTTCGATGCCGGAAGGGTCATCGTATTGCGTAGTCAGGGCATGCCAGTCGGCAATAAAGAAGAAGCACTCAAATTCGTGCTGGAGTTTCACCCAGTTTTTCAGCACACCGTGGTAATGACCAAGATGAAGCTTGCCGGTCGGACGCATACCGGACAAAACCCTTTGCTGGGAATCTACAGAACTCAAAGCACAAACTCCTTCTTTTGAATGGTATTCGCCCATAGTAGATCAGACGGCCCGGCATTATAAATAAAAAACCCCCGCTCTGCAGAACAGAAACGGGGGTTTTAGTGAAAGAAGCCAGCTTACCAGCCAGTTACTTCCTTCAGCGCCTTGCCAATCTCGGCCAGACTGCGCACGGTTTTAACACCAGCGTCATTCAAGGCCGCGAACTTCTCGTCCGCCGTACCCTTGCCGCCAGAGATTATGGCGCCGGCGTGGCCCATACGCTTGCCCGGAGGTGCTGTTACACCGGCAATGTAGGAAACCACCGGCTTGGTGACGTTATCCTTGATGAAGGCTGCCGCTTCTTCTTCAGCGGTACCACCAATCTCACCAATCATCACGATAGCTTCTGTCTGCGGGTCGTCCTGCAGCAATTTGAGAATATCAATGAAGTTGGAACCCGGGATCGGGTCACCACCAATGCCCACACAAGTGGACTGGCCGAAGCCAAAATCAGTGGTCTGCTTGACCGCTTCGTAAGTCAGGGTGCCGGAACGGGATACGATACCGACCTTGCCTGGCTTGTGAATGTGACCCGGCATGATACCAATCTTGCACTCTCCCGGAGTGATAACGCCCGGGCAGTTAGGACCAATCATGCGCACGCCTTTACGATCAACGTATTCTTTGGCGTACAGCATGTCGATGGTTGGAATGCCTTCGGTGATGCAGACAATCAGTTCAAGGCCCGCATCTGCCGCTTCAATGATGGCGTCTTTACAGAACGGAGCCGGAACATAGATCACGGTAGCCTGAGCACCGGTTTTTTCCACAGCTTCACGTACGGTGTTGAATACCGGCAGACCCAGATGTTCAGTACCGCCTTTCCCCGGGCTAACGCCGCCAACCATCTTGGTGCCATACTCGATGGCCTGCTCAGAGTGGAATGTACCCTGCGCGCCGGTAAAGCCCTGGCAGATTACCTTGGTGTCTTTATTAATCAGGATGCTCATTATTTACCCCCTGCGGCTTTAACGACTTGCTCTGCAGCATCCGCCAGACTAGTGGCGGCGATAATGTTAAGGCCACTTTCGGCGAGTACCTTGGTGCCCTTCTCCGCGTTGTTACCTTCGAGGCGCACAACCACAGGAACCTTGACGCCCACTTCCTTAACGGCACCAATAATACCCTCGGCGATCATATCGCAACGAACGATGCCACCAAAGATGTTCACCAGAACGGCCTGCACGTTGTCGTCAGACAAAATGATCTTGAACGCTTCGGATACGCGCTCTTTAGTCGCTCCGCCGCCAACGTCCAGGAAGTTGGCCGGGCGGCCACCAGAAAGCTTGATGATGTCCATGGTACCCATGGCCAGACCAGCGCCGTTAACCATGCAGCCAATGTTGCCTTCAAGCGCAACATAGTTCAGTTCCCAGGCTGCGGCTTCCGCTTCGCGAGCGTCTTCCTGCGAAGGATCACGCATGGCCTGAAGCTTCTTCTGGCGGTAGAGTGCGTTGCCGTCGACGCCAATCTTGGCATCCAGGCAGTGCAGGTCACCGGCCGGAGTGATAACCAGCGGGTTGATTTCCATCAGTGCCAGATCGTAGTCTTCAAACAACTTCGCCAGGCCCATAAAGATCTTGGCGAATTGCCCAATCTGCTTGCCTTCCAGGCCAAGCTTGAACGCCAGTTCGCGACCCTGGTATGGCTGTGCGCCAACCAGCGGATCGATTTCAGCTTTCAGGATTTTTTCCGGAGTTTCTTCCGCAACCGTTTCAATTTCAACACCACCTTCGGTGGAAGCCATGAATACGATACGGCGAGTGCCACGGTCTACAACCGCACCCAGATACAACTCCTGATCGATATCTGTCAGGGATTCAACCAGAATTTTGCTGACCGGCTGGCCGTGCTCGTCGGTCTGGAAGGTAACCAGATTCTTACCCAACCACTTTTCTGCAAACGCGCGGATGTCGTCGGTATTCTTGACCAGCTTTACGCCGCCGGCTTTACCACGGCCGCCAGCATGAACCTGAGCCTTGACAACCCAGCTGTCGCCGCCAATCTTTTTTGCAGCTGCTACAGCTTCGTCCGGGGTATCGCAGGCGATGCCCTGTGATACCGGCAAGCCATATTCAGCGAAAAGCTGTTTGCCCTGATATTCGTGCAAATTCATAGTTAGTGTCCCGCTTTTTGATGAAGGATAACCACGTACGGAAAGTGAACCCGCGACTCCCCATCCGGAGAGTCTTCACTGCGAATTCGGTTCGACGAGAAGGGGGTCACCTCTGCTCGCCATGATCGCAACAGGAAATCAGCTGTTTTTATGGTAAAGGGGCGCCATCACGGGCGCCCCTGCTTCCTGGTCTGCGTTACTTCTTTTTGCGACGGTTCGCGATATGAATCGCGCCATCGTTAACGGCCAGCGCTGCCTCATGCACAGACTCGGACAGAGTCGGATGTGCAAAACAGGTCAGGGCCAGATCTTCTGCACTGGAGCCAAACTCCATGGCAATAACGCCCTGAGCAACGATCTCCGATGCTTGCGGACCTATGACATGGAAGCCCAGAATCCGGTCAGTCTTCTCGTCGGCGATTATTTTCACCATGCCAGAAGCAGAGTTTGCCGCCATCGCACGACCGTTAGCCGCAAACGGGAAGGTACCAACCTTATAGGCTTCACCATCACTCTTGAGCTGCTCTTCCGTTTTACCAACCCACGCCACTTCCGGCGATGTGTAGATAACATTTGGAATGCAGTCATAGTTTACCTGAGGCTTATGGCCGGCAATACGCTCCGCCACCATAACGCCCTCTTCCGAAGCTTTGTGCGCCAACATCGGACCACGTACCACATCGCCCACGGCCCAGACACCTGGGGCGTCGGTTTTGCACTTTTCATCAACAAAGATGAAGCCACGCTCATCCATGTTAACGCCAGAATCTGCTGCAAGAAGATTATCCGTGTATGGCCGACGGCCAACAGCAACAATCAGCTTGTCGACTTTCAGTTCCTGCTTACCCTTGCTGTCTTCGTAGTTCACATAGACCAGCTTGCGCTTGACCTCGGCGCCAGTTACCCGACCGCCCATTACGATATCCAGACCCTGCTTACGGAACTGTTTCAGCGCATCCTTGGCAATCTGCTGATCAACTGCAGGCAGGAAGGTGTCCTGAGCTTCCAGTACGGTGACTTCGGAACCCAGCCGCGCCCAAACGCTGCCCAGCTCAAGT